>NZ_VTXF01000007.1:0-197925 GCF_013114585.1 Vibrio sp. 99K-1 | reverse complement strand
GACGACAAGTAGTCCACTGCGGAGTGGTAGTTCAGTTGGTTAGAATACCGGCCTGTCACGCCGGGGGTCGCGGGTTCGAGTCCCGTCCACTCCGCCACTTATTCAGAGTTTCAGCTCTTTAAAACTGAAAATAGGGGTGTAGCTCCAATTGGCAGAGCAGCGGATTCCAAATCCGCGTGTTGGGAGTTCGAATCTCTCCACCCCTGCCATATACGAAGCCTCAGCAGAAATGCTGGGGCTTTTTTACGTCTGTTGCTTCTGCAAAGCAATGTTGAGAGCTGGAGCGCCAGCCCGGTCGAATCTCCGGAGTGTCGGCCCACCCCTACTATATTTAAGGCTCTAGTCGAAAGACTAGAGCCTTTTTGCTTTCTTAAGTTGAAATACTTCATAATCCCCTTTCAGCTTCTTCTATCTCAAATTTCTCTCTGCTCCCAAAAAGTTGCCAATAATCGTAAACTGT
Organism: Vibrio sp. 99K-1; assembly: GCF_013114585.1. NCBI lineage: Bacteria > Pseudomonadati > Pseudomonadota > Gammaproteobacteria > Vibrionales > Vibrionaceae > Vibrio > Vibrio sp. 99K-1. The sequence continues at coordinate 197,465 of NZ_VTXF01000007.1, read as the reverse complement.
TCTCAAATGCCGACTAGTATAAATAATATGCATCACTTACATGGAACGGTTATGAGGTTATCTTTTGTTTTAGTTGTCCTATTTTATTCATTTTCTTCTTTAGCAACCCCTTGGGAGAAAGAGAAAAGCCCGACGACAAACTCGACCTCATCGATCGGCAGTTACGCTAACGGCTGCTTGGACGGTGCACAGGCTTTACCGATTAATGGTGTTGGCTATCAGATTATTCGTCCCCAAAGGGAGCGTTACTATGGTCACACAGAGGCTATTAAGTTTGTTGAAAGGCTCGGCGTAACAACAAGTGAGCAATTGAATACGAATCTATTGATTGGTGATATCTCACTTCCTCGTGGTGGACGCTTTTCATCTGGGCATTCAAGCCATCAAACTGGGTTGGATATAGACATATGGCTGAGGTTAACGGACAAAAAGCTTTCTGAGAATGAACTCGCGGTTCCTAAGCCAGTCAGTGTCGTCGATCTTACTAACTACAAGCTTCGCCAGTCTAATTGGACTAACGACCACTTCCAAGTTATTCGCCATGCCGCTAAAGATGAAAAAGTGGTGCGGATTTTTGTTCATCCAGTGATTAAGCAGACCCTTTGCGATCAGGAAGTTTCTGATGTTAAAGAAAGGGACTGGTTAGGCAAAATCAGGCCGTGGTGGGGACACTATTCTCACTTTCATGTTCGTTTGAAGTGCCCACAAGGCAGTGCCAATTGTATCCCTCAAGCCAAACCTCCTAAAGGTGATGGCTGTGGCGAAGAGCTCGCGAGTTGGGCGCCAAAGACAATCCCTGTTCCTCCCCCTAAAAAGGTAGCAACTAAAAAGAAAAAAAAGAAAATTAAAGTCATGCCTAGTCAGTGTTTAGCCTTGATTTCAAATAAGTAATAGAATTATCAATGGCTTGTTAAGGTGGTAATGCCACTCGTTTTGTCGACTCTAAAAACTGGAGAAATGTCACACTTTTGTCTAGAGTTTATAAATGCGACATTAAGAATATCGTTTGATATTGAGAGCATTAATTTGACTGGGCTAGGTCAGGAGTAAGTGTTTGGGGTGAAAGATGCGGCTTATGTGTAGTATGTGAAATCAGAGTCTGATACCCGTAGATAGATAATTCAAGGATAAGACTATGACTATGATTTGTGCAAAGGAATTTTCAGAATGGTTAAGACATAGGTTCAGCACTGAGAATGCGGGTATTTCTATTTCAAGAGATGACATCAACCAACTAACAGGTAGGCAGCGATTAGATCCTAGCTTTGTCAACGATGTACATTATGAATTGATGCAGTATGGAATGGCATTTGTGACCGATACTGGGCGGGAAAACTTTTATCTAGTACCAGTATCACAGTCGATAAATTGGCGAGAGCGACTCGAATATCAGTTCGAAAAAGAGTTATTCTGCAACATTTATCCCATGGAAAAATCCGGATAAGAAAAAGGTTCAACTTATTGATTAAGTTGAACCTTTTCTCTTTTAGGTCAAGCCTTGAATGATAACAAACTTTTCTAGGAGCTCGTCTTCAGTTTCAATGTGGTTTGGATCAGTGATTATGCACTTGGTTATTGGGCATACCGACTGACACGTTGGCTTCTCATAGTGACCTTTACATTCAGTACATAAATCTGGGTCGATTTCGAAGATGCTGTCACCCATAGTGATTGCGCCATTTGGGCATTCAGGGTCACACATATCGCAGTTTATGCACTTGTCAGTGATTAACAGAGCCATTGCTTACTTCTCGGTTTTCTAAGTAAAGTTACTTACCAGATGCGTTGCGTGTGTCTTGGCCTTCGCTCAAGTTACGCATCAACAAGCCGTACTCTAAGTCTAGATCAGCTGGTACAGGGATGAATACAAAGTGACCGTTGCCTTTTGCGTCTTCAACTGCTTCCGACTTACGGTTTTCCATCATCTCTAGTGTGAAAACAACGTTACCTTTCGGTGTCATCATTTCTAAGCTATCGCCTACTAGGAACTTGTTCTTCACTTCTACTTCCGCTAGATCGCCACGGCGTTTACCTGTGAATTCACCAACAAATTGTTGAGTGTCAGAGATAGAGTAACCGTACTCGTAGTTTTGGTAAGTGTCGTGAGTATGACGACGTAGGAAGCCTTCAGTGTAACCACGGTGCGCTAGGCTCTCTAGTGTACCCATTAGGCTCTCATCGAATGGTTTACCCGCTACAGCGTCATCGATAGCTTTACGGTAAACCTGTGCTGTACGTGCACAGTAGTAGAAAGACTTAGTACGGCCTTCGATTTTCAGAGAGTGAACCCCCATCTTTGTTAGACGTTCAACATGTTGGATTGCGCGAAGGTCTTTTGAGTTCATGATGTAAGTACCATGCTCATCTTCAAACGCAGCCATTTTCTCTTCAGGCTTGTGTGACTCTGAAAGTAGAACCACTTCATCTGTTGGTTTACCTAGACCTAGTGTGTTGTCTGGACGTTCGTCTTGAACTTCAACATCTTGAATCTCAACACCAGTAGGGTTTGCTTCAACGATCTGACCGTTTTCGTCTTCTTTAGCCGCTTCTGTTTTGTATTCCCAACGACAAGCGTTAGTGCAAGTACCTTGGTTAGGATCGCGCTTGTTCATGTAACCAGAAAGTAGGCAACGACCAGAGTACGCCATGCAAAGTGCACCGTGAACAAAGATCTCTAGTTCTGTTTCTGGGCAGTGTTCGCGGATCTCTTCGATCTCTTCAAGTGATAGCTCACGAGATAGGATGACACGCTCAACGCCTTGTGTAGCCCAGAATTTTACCGTTGCCCAGTTTACAGCGTTAGCCTGAACTGAAAGGTGGATAGGCATTTCAGGGAATGCTTCACGAACCATCATGATAAGACCAGGATCAGACATGATAAGAGCGTCTGGGCCCATATCAACAACTGGCTTAAGGTCGCGAATGAAAGTTTTTAGTTTAGAGTTGTGTGGCTGAATGTTACATACAACATATAACTTTTTGCCTTGAGCATGAGCTTCATCGATACCGATTTGTAGGTTTTCGTGGTTGAACTCATTGTTACGAACACGAAGGCTGTAACGTGGCTGGCCCGCGTAAACTGCATCTGCGCCGTAGGCGAATGCGTAACGCATGTTTTTAAGGCTTCCTGCCGGTGATAATAGTTCAGGTACAAATGGTTTTTGTGTAGTCATTGCTTCGTTCTCTAATCTGATCTCAAGTCAGGTTGATATCACCAAGTGATATCAAAGGGGCGCAAATTTTACGCTAAAATGAGTCTGGTTGATAGCCCTAAAGATAGCAATGATATTAAGAAGAGAGTGAAGGGATAAATATACAGCGGGAAATGTAGGGAAAATAAGCTCAGGCACGTTGCACCTGAGCTTTAAAGTTACTGATTAAGCATTCGGTTGAGTTAATCCACCTAGTGATTCGAACAGGTTCGGAAGGAACACGCTGAACTCACCACATAGCAATGAGAAATCTGCATCAAAGCGTGCAGCTTGGTCTTCGCGAGGAATATCGTCGTTCTCATCTTTAAGTTCATCACTGAACTTCAGGCGTTTGATACTGCCATCTTCAGCCAGGATAAATTCAATGCGATCTTGCCAATTGATAAGCAGCTTGGTTACCACTTTGTTCGCTTCGATGTGGTTTTTAATTTCGTCGGCTTCTAGCTCTTGTTTCTTAACTCGAACAATACCACCGTCTTCTTGAATCGACTTAAGCTCAGCTTCATCAAGCATTGTAATGCCTTGAGGCGTATCGCCTGACTTAACCCATTCGGTTAATGTTGTTTCGATCGCTTGCTCAGGAATAGCAGGAACAACTGGTAGGCTACCCATTGTTTTACGTAGCAGAGCTAACACGTCTTCTGCTTTTTTGTAGCTGCTTGCATCAACCACAATGAAACCTTCTTTTGGCATGATCAGCGCGTATGTGAAGTTACTGCGGCTAAATGCGCGAGGAAGAAGGTCAATGATGATGTCTTCTTTGAGGCTGTCTTTCTCTTTCTTTTTAAGAGGAGTGCCTGACTCTGCCTCAAGAGTTTCCACTTTTGCATTCAGTGACTCTTTAATCACAGATGCTGGTAGCATTTTCTCTTCTTTCTTTGCACAGATGAGAATGCGGTTCTCTGATACGTGCGTCATCATATCGCCATGTTTACCCATTGCGTGCACCCAACCAAATTTCTGTTTGTCTTGGCTACCACAAGGAGTAAAGCGGAATTCTTCAAGTTGTTTCTCTAGCTGATCTGCGTTGAAATCAATATCACGGTTGAAGCGATAGACTAGGCAATTTTTAAACCACATATATTTTTCTCATACCTTTTTAGAAGTGCCTCATGATATGAGATCTAATTCGATTTGTCCTTAGCTCTGTATCAAAAGTTATAAAGTGAAACGTTTGAGACAGTTATATGAAAATTTGTTTTCAAAGGTCACAAAAGTGTCATAATTAACTCAGATAATGCAATGCGTTGATTAAATACAAAGGCTATTCAATTATGTCGAGAAGGATTCTGGTCGTTGAAGATGAAGCACCTATTCGTGAGATGCTGTGTTTTGTACTTGAACAAAAAGGCTACCAAGCAGTAGAGGCTGAAGATTACGATACAGCGGTAAACAAGCTATGTGAACCTTTCCCAGATCTAGTATTACTAGATTGGATGCTACCTGGTGGTAGCGGGATAAACTTTATCAAGCACATGAAGCGTGAAGAGTTAACTCGCAACATCCCAGTGGTGATGCTAACGGCTCGTGGTGAAGAAGAAGATAAGGTTCGCGGTTTAGAAGTTGGCGCTGACGACTACATTACCAAACCGTTTTCGCCAAAAGAGCTTGTTGCTCGCCTTAAAGCGGTGATTCGTCGTGTAACACCAACGGCATTGGAAGATGTGATTGATGTACAGGGCCTTAAATTAGACCCAGTATCACACCGCGTGACCGCAAGTGAAGGTCCAGTTGATATGGGACCAACAGAATTCAAAATGCTGCATTTCTTTATGACGCACCAAGAGCGTGTATACAGCCGAGAGCAGCTGCTTAACAACGTTTGGGGTACCAATGTTTACGTTGAAGACCGAACGGTTGATGTACATATTCGACGCCTGCGTAAAGCGCTTGAGTCTGCAGGTCACGATAAGCTAATCCAAACGGTTCGTGGCGCTGGCTACCGTTTTTCTACAAAGGCTTAATGTGGCTTCGCTGCCCAGTTTACGGAGTCCTGAATGGTTGAAAAGTTAACCTGGAAAAAGCTGGCTTGGGAGCTGGCTTTTTTTTACGCACCATGGGTTTTAGTCGGATGGATATTCGGTTACCTACCTTGGTTACTGCTGGCTGCTACGGTATTGCAGCTCGGCTGGCACCTACACAACCAAATGCGTTTGTCCGCATGGCTGTGGGATGAGAAGCGTCTAACTCCACCTTCAGGCTCTGGGAACTGGGAATCTCTGTTTAACGGTATTTATCGTATGCAGCAGAGACAGCGTCGCAAACGCAAAGAACTGACTAACCTTATCCGCCGTTTCCGTAACGGTGCAGAATCGCTTCCCGATGCCGTTGTGGTATTTCGTGGTGAAGGCAATATCGTTTGGTGTAACAAGCTAGCTCAGTATTTGTTGGGCTTCCGTTGGCCAGATGATTCAGGTCAACCGATCTCGAATTTGATTCGTACTCCAGATTTTATTAAGTACCTTAATAAGCAAGATTTCTCTGAGCCATTAGAGATGCCTTCTCCTCTGAATGTGGAGCGTATGCTTGAACTGCGTATTGTGCCGTATACCGAGGGTGAACACCTGATGGTGGTGCGTGATGTCACCCAGCTTAAGCAGCTAGAGGGCATGCGCCGTAACTTCTTCGCTAACGTCTCCCATGAGTTGCGTACACCAATGACCGTCCTTCAAGGTTATCTTGAAATGACCGAAGACCCAGACATGATCGTTGGCCCAATGTGGACCAAGGCGCATGGCGTAATGACTGAGCAATTGAATCGTATGAACAGTTTGGTTAATCAGCTGCTCACGCTTTCGAAAATTGAAGCAGCGCCAATGCATGAGTTGGATGAAGTGGTTAACGTTCCTGCGATGCTGGAAGTTCTTGAGAAAGAAGCAGCCAGCCTTAGCGGTGAGCGAGAACATAAACTTGAATTTGATATCGATAAGAGTCTGCGAGTTCTTGCCGACGAAGACCAATTGAGAAGTGCGATTTCGAATTTGGTTTATAACGCGGTTAAATACACACCCGCAGGTGCGACGGTCAAAGTGCGTTGGTATCAAACCAGCCAAGGTGCGTGTTTAGACGTGTCAGATACTGGTGATGGTATTGAGCCTCAACACTTACATCGTCTCACTGAGCGCTTCTATCGTGTAGATAAAGCCCGCTCTCGTGATACCGGTGGTAGTGGTCTTGGATTAGCGATTGTAAAACATGCGCTTAGCCACCACGATTCACACCTCGAAATTCAAAGTGAAGTGGGCGTCGGCAGTCGTTTCCATTTCACGTTGCCAAACCGGTTGACCGTGTCATGAGTGACTTAATACGCAGGATGCGTTTGCCGATTGGTTCACTGTTAGCGATGGTATTGGCGTGTCCAAGCTTTGCTGAGCAGAGTGTTGAGTCATTGCCTGATTATTCCAAGGTTCCAGGTATCTCTGGAAGCTTGTTGTCGGTCGGGTCTGATACCTTGGCTGGGATGACGACATTGTGGGTAGAGGAGTTTAAATCCTATTATCCGAATGTGAACGCTCAAGTCCAAGCATCGGGCTCTTCTACTGCACCTCCTGCACTGACGGAAGGGACAGCACACCTAGGTCCTATGAGCCGACCAATGCGCCTACGTGAAGTGGAAGCTTTTGAAAGAGAGCATGGCTATAAGCCAACAGCATTGCGAGTCGCTATTGATGCAATCGGGCTGTTTGTCCACCGAGATAATCCTATTGAAGGGCTTAACTTCCGTCAGATTGATGGCATCTTTTCTGAGACATTACGCTGCGGAGCAACGAAGCCCCTCAATAACTGGCAAGATCTCGGAATCGATCAGCCATGGGCGAAACATCGATTCCAATTGTTCGGTCGCAATTCTGTATCGGGGACTTATGGATACTTCAAACAGAATGCACTGTGCGGCGGTGACTTTAAAAATCGTGTGAATGAGCAACCTGGTTCGGCTTCAGTCGTTCAGTCGGTCGCTTCATCCATCAGTGGGATTGGCTACTCGGGCATTGGCTACCGCGTAGCAGGTGTTAAGCTGATTCCTATTGCAGAGCACGGCTCTAATTATGTTGAGCCTACGCGTGAGAATATCTTGAGTGGTGATTACCCTCTATCTCGTTTTCTCTATGTATATGTAAATAAGCACCCGGATAAACCACTTTCTCCGGTTGAGAGAGAGTTCCTTACCTTTGTATTCTCAAAGCAGGGACAAGAGCTTGTGGAAAAAGATGGCTATCTAGCGATACCGTCTGAATTTGCAGAGCAAGAACTCGCAAAAGTTGGGTTATAGCTCGAACTCAATATACAGATAGCCTACTTTCGGTAGGCTATTTCCCTCATTTCAAATCTAAACACCAACCGGCACTTTTCCAGCGCTGCTGTTCTTCTTTTAACTCGTAATCGAGTAGTTGGTTTGTATCTAACCAGTCATTGTTTTCGCCAATCAAACTCCAATGGTCATCCATTTTTATGGTTAGTTTTATATTGGGTACTGGCGCTTGGCTGCGTTGTCGATTGAGTAAAATTGCCAGCCTAAGTATTCGGATCGTCAGCGTCACTTGCTGCAACGAAAACAGTGAGAATGTTGGCAAGTCTTGCAGCTTGATCGCTTTTCTTTGATATCGAACGATAAGGGAAATCAGACGCTGTTGCTCGGTATTAAAACCGGGCATGGTGGTGTGTTTAATCAGATAGGCTGAATGGCGATGATACCCTTGAAATGCCACGCTTTGGCCTACTTCATGCAGCAGTGCAGACCAACCAAGTAGGTCAAACAACTCAGCGTCTATAGTGCCTTTGAGTTGTGGTTTAGCTTGCAGTAATAGGGTGTGAGCTGTCTCTTTGACTTTTTCGGCGTGCGTTAAGTCAACATGATAGCGAGAGAGCAATGTTTCTGCGGTACGAGACCTTATATCAAGGCTCTTGAACTTATCTTCCATGTCATACAGAACGCCTTCCCTCAATGCTCCGTCAGACACATACAACTCATCTATATTTAAGCTATCCATGACAGCGGAAAGAATCGTGACACCTGCAGCAAAAACGGGCTTTCGTTCATCGCTTAAACCCAACAGTTTGATGCTTTCTACAGATGAAAACTCCTTTAGATGGTTTTTTAGATAAGTAAGCCGTTGTGGAGTGATGTACTCATCGATAAAGCCCAACCCTTTGAGTACCTCTTTTATGGATTTTGCTGTGCCAGATGAGCCAAAAGCGATTTCCCAAGAGGTGGATTGGTAATTCTTAATGACTGGTGTTAATAGTTGAATCGCAGCGGTATAAGCAGTAGCAAAATGCTGTGAAGTTAACTGGTTATCACTAAAGAACCGCTGAGTAAAACTGACGCACCCCATCGGCAAGCTATGCATGACGTCGGGTGTGAAGCCCTGTCCGGTCACTATTTCAGTGCTTCCTCCACCAATATCGATAACGAGCTTTGATTTGGAAGCGGTTTGAGTGTGTTCAACCCCGTTGTAAATCAATCGTGCTTCCTCTTGCCCTGAAATGATCTCGATGGGAAAAGGAAAAATGAGTTTGGCTTGTTCGATAAAGGTGTTTGAGTTCTTTGCTTTTCGTAGGGTATGGGTAGCTACGACTCTGACATCGTCTATCTCAAAATCAGTGAGTCGTTCAGCGAATACTTTTAGACACTCCAGCCCGCGATGAATCGCTTGATCTGATAGTTGGTGGTGTTCACCCAACCCATCACCCAACCGTACTTTCTGTTTATGTCGGCTGACGAGTTGTAGGTGTTTGCCAAACACTTGAGCAACCACCATATGAAAGCTGTTCGAGCCTAAATCGATAGCTGCAATGCATCTGGATTGTTTGTCGTCACTTAGCGGCATGATTTCTTCTCTTGCTTGTGCTTTTTACGAGCTTGCTTCTCTATATGTTTAATATAGTGGTAAGTAGCGAGTTGTGACGTGGAATGCGTAAGTTGAGTTGTGGTTGAAGGCTTGTACTGATTGGTCATCGTATGATCGATCATCCGCGCCTTATGTTTGTCATCAAAATGAAACTCGGTGATATCAATGATAGTTTGCTTGATCTTAGAATCCAAAATTGGCGTTGCTACTTCAATTCTATGGTCAAAGTTTCGAGTCATCCAATCGGCAGAAGAGATGTAAACCTTGGGCTTTCCGGCATTGTGAAAGATCATCACTCTTGGGTGCTCAAGAAAACGATCGACCACACTGATGATCTCAATATTGTCACTGACGTTTGGTATTCCCGGAACCAGTGAGCACATACCACGAATGATCATTCTTACTTTTACGTTGGCTTGGCTCGCTAGGTAGAGCTTTTTAATGATTTCGCGATCCACCAAGTTATTGAGTTTTAAAGTTATGCTCGCAGGCTTACCCTCTGAGGCATTCTGGATCTCTTTATCGATCAGCTGATACAGACGCTTTCTGGTATTTTTAGGTGAGACTATCAGCTGTTTGAACTGCGTTTTTTGATACGGGTTTTCGATGTATTTGAAGACTTGGCGAACTTCATGCGTGAGCTCTGGGTTTGCGGTAAGTAACGATAAATCGGTATAGACACGAGCGGTGATTTCATGAAAATTACCTGTACCGATATGAACGTAACTCTCCATAGCCTTGCCGTTCTTGCGCTTGATGAGTAGCAATTTTGAATGGATTTTTAGACTAGGGATGCCATAAATCACCTTCACTCCTGCTTCTTGGAGTCTCTTTGCCCACTGAATGTTGGCTTGCTCGTCAAAGCGGGCTTGAAGCTCAACCACCACGGTGACTTTCTTGCCATTGTGGGCCGCATCAATGATCGAATTGAGTAACTTAGAACCTTCAGCAACACGGTAAACATTGATTTTGATGACCGTTACCTTGGGATCAAACGAAGCCTGCCTGACTAGTTCGGTAATGTGATCGAAAGTATGGTAGGGGTAGTGCAGCAAGATATCGCGAGCTTTGATCGCTTCAAAATAGTTACTGTAATGAGCAAACGACGCACACTTAATCGGTGAGAGAGGCGCGTTAACGAGATCATCTCGATTGAGGGCTGGGAAATCACAGAAGTGCTTAAAGTTTTGATAACGACCGCCAGAGAGTACGCTGTCATAGTCTGATAGCTTGAGCTTGATTCGTAAGAAATTCAGCATCTCTTGTGGCATCTCGGATTCATAGATCAAGCGTATCGGTAGCGCCGTTAAACGTTGCTCAATACCAATCGACATCGATTCCAGAAGGCTACAGTTACTGTCTTCTTGCAGGTCATAGTCTGCATCACGTGTCATTTTGATGGCGAAGCAACGCAGCGAATCGTATTCGAAGAAGCCTTTAAGTAAGTCGCCTAGGCAGAAGCGAACTATATTATCTAATAAGATCAGGGTAGTACGTTGTGAGTCTGACGGACTCGGCAGTTTTACAAATCGAGGTAAAGCGTCTGATGGAATCTCTAACAGAGCGTATTGAGATGACCCATTGTGCTCAATATCGATAGCTAAATAACTTTGTTCGTCTTTGAGGATATTGAGCAGTTGGCTATCTTCGTTGAGTAGCAAAGGCGTGAGATGCGGGAGTATTTTCTTCCTAAAGTATTTTTTAAGCCAATCACTCTGCTCGGTATTAATTTGCTGTTCATTAACCAAAAAAATACGATTACGTGCTAATTCGAGCAACAACTCTTTGTAAAGTGAATGAAAACAAACATCTAGCTCATTCGCCTTCTGTTGCATCTGAGTTAGCAAGGTTTTTGAGGTGTCAGAGTTTGATTTAGGATCTCGCAATAAGATCTTGCGTTTTACGTCGGAAAATCGGACTTTGTAGAACTCATCGAGGTTTTTTGAGTAGATCCCTAGAAAACGAACTCTTTCAATCAAAGGGACAGACTTGTCAGCCGCCTCTTGAAGCACTCTTTCATTGAACGATAACCAGCTAAGTTCTTTTGCGACATAGTCTTTTTCCATCGTATTGTTGATCCTTGAATGCTGACTATTGGGGTGACTAGTTTAATTTATAACGTTAGCGCTCACAAAAGTAATGATCTTTGGATAATAAAAAGGGTGAACAAACTTGTTATTAGTTTCAGTTGTTTAACGTAGCTTGTAATATAATTGTCATCTAAGATACATATTATGTCAGCAGCTAAAAAAAGGTAGATAAACAGATGGCTTCAGCCCAATTTTCATTGAAAGAGCGCGACAAAAAAAGATGGTTGAAAGATCGTCTCGTCCGTTTTTCGGTGACATGTGGTGGTGTCAGTGTTTTAGCTGCCTTGGTTTTGATCTTTGTTTATCTAGCAATGGTCATTTTACCGGTATTTTCCGATACTGGCTTAGAGACTGATCAAGCGGTTAAAACTGTAGTGGTAGATAAGCCTATCGCACTATCGGTTGATGAGTACGGTCAACACGCCTTTACTGTCGAAAAGTCGGGTTTGGTTCAGTTTTGGGACTTAGACTCGCAAAATACACACTCTTATTTTGAGCGAAGTATATTAGCAGATCCTATTGCCTTCTCTCGAAATACCCCAGCTGAAAATTGGTTTGCTTTTGCTGACAGCGCTAGCAACATCACTTTCTTCTACCCTGAGTATAGTGTGCCTGTACTTCAAAAGGGCGCTGAAGCTCAACCAAAAATCGAGCAAGTTGCTCTGCCTAACCCCTTCTTAACCGATGAACCAGCGAACGGCGCGTTGATCGACAAGTTCGCATTCTCTAAAAGTGGGCGCGATATTACTGTTGCCGCTCAGTTAACTGACCAACGAGTGCTAGTGAAGTGGTACCAAAGCGACTTGGCTGGTGGCTATGTATTAAAGAATAGTCAATGGTTATCGAATAAGCTTGGTGCTCAACAGCAGCTATTGATGACACCAGATGGGCAGACTTTATACCTTCGAGCAAAGTCTGACTTAGTGGTATTAAAACTCGCTGATAAAGGGTTTGATGTCCGTGAAGTGATCGACCTGAGTTTGAATGACGCCAAACACGGTGTGAAAAGTATCGATTTATTATCTGGTGCTTATTCGTTGTTGGTTACGCATCAGAATGGGCAAGTCTCTCAATGGTTTGATGTGCTGAAAGATGAAAAGCGTAGCCTAACCCATATTCGAGATTTCCAGCTCGCTGAACAAGTACAATTTATCCTGCCGGATACCTACCGAAAGGGCTTCTATAGCTTCTATAAAAACGGCACATTACAGAGCCATTATACGACCAGCGAAAAGTTGTCTCTGTTTGAGCGTGCGTTTGATAAGTCACCTCAGTTAGCTGCGATGTCGGCTAATGAGCTACATTTGGCGACATTGATTGATGATAAAATCAGTGTGGCGAAAGTCGATAATGAATACCCTCAGATTTCATTTTCATCGCTATGGCAAAAAGTCTGGTACGAGAGCTATCCAGAGCCGCAGTATGTATGGCAGTCAACTTCCGCCAATGATGACTTTGAAGAGAAATTCAGTTTAGTACCAATCACCTTTGGTACCATCAAAGCGGCGCTGTTTGCCATGATGTTTGCGGTGCCAGTTGCGGTGTTAGGTGCAATTTATACCGCTTACTTTATGTCGCCACGCATGCGACGAGTGGTGAAGCCGTCGATTGAGTTAATGGAAGCTTTGCCTACCGTAATTATTGGCTTCCTCGCGGGTCTATGGTTTGCGCCAATTGTAGAAACCCATTTAACCGCTGTATTCTCTTTGATGGTGATGTTGCCTCTGAGCGCTTTGATTACAGGACTTGTTTGGTTCTGTTTGCCTAAGGTTGTGACAAGTCGCTTCTCCAATGGCTGGCATGCACTTATCTTGATTCCGGTACTGATAGCAACGGTCGTTACGGTATTTGCAGCGGGCAACAGTATTGAAGCCTTGTTGTTTGACGGTGATATACGCACTTTCCTAGCTGGCTATGGGATCGATTTTGATCAGCGTAATGCCCTGGTGGTCGGTTTTGCGATGGGTTTTGCTGTCATCCCGACAATTTTTACGATTGCTGAAGATGCGATTTTCTCGGTGCCGAAGCACCTGTCTGATGGTTCACTCGCTCTTGGTGCTACCGCGTGGCAGACCCTGATTTATGTCGTTTTACTGACAGCCAGCCCCGGTATTTTTTCTGCGGTGATGATGGGATTAGGGCGAGCCGTTGGGGAAACCATGATCGTCCTGATGGCGACAGGCAACACGCCAATCCTTGATTGGAATATTTTAGAAGGGATGAGGACACTATCCGCGACCATTGCTGTCGAACTTCCAGAATCGGAAGTGGGTGGGTCGCATTTCCGTTTGCTGTTCTTAGCTGCGCTATTGCTGTTTATTTTTACCTTCGCTGTGAACTCGCTAGCGGAGTGGGTTCGACAAAGATTGAGAGATAAATATCGTGCTTTATAGTGTTAATACGTCACCTCAATCTGAATCTAGGCCTGCAAAGCTTTGGGGCTTAGCAAACTGCATGTATCGTTGTTCTATGTATCACTGTCAGGTAACACATGATGAATAGGCTCAAGTCGTTATTGTCATGGGTTAAATCTGGCTCGCCATGGATCTGGCTAACCGGTGGAGCAGTTAGCATCAGTATGCTTTCGGTTCTTGGTTTGATGCTCCTGATCGGCTGGAAAGGGCTGACCTACTTTTGGCCTGCGCCCTTGTATCAGTGGCAAGTCGATTCTAAAGATATGTCTCTGGTTGTTGACCTTGATGAAACCGTCTCTCAACAAGATGTGTTGATCGGTCAGTTGTATGAACGCAAATACATTCCAATAGAGCAAGTTCCGCAGGCGCACGATCTACTATCACCTCAAAACATTGCTACAGGGTTGATACAACGTTTGAGCATCAAGGTGGCGAATAGAGAACTCTATCCTGCTGATTTTATCTCGATTCTGGATGTGAATTTACTCGAGCCTACCACTCCCCGAGATTGGGCGGTGATAGAGCGTAGCCGAGGTGGTTACTTTTTTGGTAAGCCGGTTGGCTTTAAAACAGCATCGGGAACTTTTTACACCGATATCGACCAAAAGCTCAAAGACGGTTTAGCGTTTGCTGATACTCTGCGTGCTGAAACGTCACGCGTGGTAAACCAAGAGATTCGTAACATCAGCTGGCAGCTAGAAAACTTACGTCTAGAAAAGCGCAAGTTAGAACTTAATGAGTCTGTGAGCGATGAGTACCTTAAAACTTATACCGCAACTAGGCTTGAGCTGAATAAGCAGTTAGACGAAGCTGAGATTAAGCTAGAGCATCTCAGAACACAGTTGAATGTAGAGAGCTTACTTGTTGAAGATATGACGGGTGAGCAGGTTGAAATCTCGCTCAGTCATATTCTGGATTACTGGTACCCGAATAATATGTCTTACCTTGAAAAGGTTGGACATTGGGGCCATCAAGTGTGGAAGTTCTTGTCAGAAAACCCACGAGAGTCCAACTCAGAAGGCGGTGTGTTCCCAGCAATCTTTGGTACAGTGCTACTGGTTATTCTGATGTCGATTGTGGTGATGCCTCTTGGTGTAGTGGCGGCGATCTACTTACATGAATACGCGAAAAACAACGCGCTTACCCGTTTGATTAGAATTGCGGTTATCAACTTAGCCGGTGTACCTTCAATCGTGTATGGCGTTTTTGGTTTAGGCTTTTTTGTTTATACCATTGGTGGCTCAATCGATACCCTGTTTTATGCAGAACGATTACCTGCTCCTACCTTTGGTACACCAGGCTTACTCTGGTCTGCACTGACTTTGGCTGTGTTAACGCTTCCTGTCGTGATTGTGACGACCGAAGAGGGTTTAACACGTATCCCAAGCTCGGTAAGGCATGGTTCTTTAGCGCTCGGCGCAACTCAATTTGAGACCTTGTGGCGTATTGTTTTGCCTATGGCAAGCCCTGCGATAATTACCGGATTGATACTGGCGATTGCGAGAGCGGCTGGTGAAGTAGCTCCATTAATGCTAGTGGGTGTTGTAAAACTCGCATCAAGCTTGCCTGTTGATAGTCAGTTTCCGTATATACACTTAGACAGAAAGTTCATGCATTTAGGCTTTCATATCTATGATGTTGGATTTCAAACATCGAATATAGAGGCTGCTCGCCCATTGGTGTACGCGACTTCGTTTTTATTGGTTACGGTAATCGTGGGACTGAATTTAACGGCGATTAATATCCGTAATAACTTACGTGAAAAGTACCGAACCTTAGGACAAGATTAAGATGTTCTCAATTAATGAAACCTTGGGTTACCAAGCGCCTTTAGACGTACACAATCTAAAGGAAGAACAAATTGCTATCTCGATCGAAGGGCTCAATCTTTACTACAAAGAAAGCCAAGCGCTCGATGATATCTCGATGAAGATACCCAAAGGGCAAGTGACGGCATTTATCGGTCCTTCGGGCTGTGGTAAATCAACCTTACTACGCTGCATCAACCGTATGAACGATCTTGTCGAAGGCTGCAAAGTTTCCGGAAAAGTGAAGCTTCATGGCAAGAATGTCTATCATCCTAAAGTTGATGTTGCGACTCTGCGTCGTCGTGTCGGCATGGTATTTCAGCGCCCAAACCCGTTTCCTAAATCGATCTATGAGAATGTGGTTTACGGACTGAGGCTGCAAGGCGTAAGTAACAGCCGAGATCTTGATGATGCCGTAGAACGATCACTGCGTGCAGCGGCGTTGTGGGATGAAGTAAAAGATCGTTTACATGAAAATGCTTTTGGTTTATCTGGTGGTCAGCAGCAGCGTTTGGTGATTGCTCGCGCTGTCGCGATTGAGCCTGAAGTCTTGTTGTTGGATGAGCCGACATCGGCATTGGATCCTATTTCAACATTGACGATTGAAGAGCTAATCAACGATCTCAAGACGCAATATACGGTCGTTATCGTCACGCATAACATGCAGCAGGCTGCGCGTGTGAGTGACCATACCGCCTTTATTCATATGGGAAAATTGATCGAGTACTCAGATACGGATTCAATATTTACGTCGCCATTGAAAAACCAAACGGAAGACTACATTACTGGTCGATACGGTTAACGTTACCGTTCTCATCACTGGAGCTAAGTCACTCCAATATAAATGACTTATCCAATTCTTTTTAAGGAGCTGACATGCAATTTGGTCGCCATATCTCAGGACAATTTAATGTCGAGTTAGAGTCTATCCGTACCCATGTACTGACTATGGGTGGATTAGTGGAGCAGCAGCTCTCTTTTGCGATGCAGGCACTCCACAAAGATGATTTGGAACTAGCGAAGAAAGTGATTCGTGATGATCATAAAGTGAATGCGATGGAAGTGTCGATTGATGAGGCATGTACCCGTATTATCGCTAAGCGTCAGCCAACGGCAAAAGATCTGCGCTTGATAATGGCGATCATTAAGACTATTACTGACCTTGAGCGCATTGGTGATGTTGCCTCGAAGATCGCGCAAGGTGCGATTGATATCCCTTCGACAAAAGAACAGAAATTCCATGTATCGCTAGAGCCTTTATGCCGACAAGCGATCACCATGCTGCACCAAGTTTTAGACGCATTTGCTCGAATGGATGTGGATGCGGCAGCAGAGGTACACAAACTTGATGACAAGTTGGATGCTGAATACGAAGCGGTGATACGTCAGTTGATGACTTACATGATGGAAGACCCTAAGAATATTCCTAACATCTTACAAGTGATGTGGTCTGCGAGAGCCATTGAGCGAGTAGGAGATCGTTGTCAGAATATCTGTGAGTACATTATCTACTTTGTGAAAGGCAAAGATGTACGCCACCTTGGCGATCAAAGCCTAGATGACGCACTAAAATAAAGAACCTAGCTAGAAGCTCAGAATCGCGCCTAAGTTTAAGTTGATAGTGGTGTTGTAAGGTACAAAAGTCTTATTGTGGTCAAACAGATTCAAATCGGCACCCGCTCTAAGCGCGAGTACAGGCGTTGCTTGATACACATAAGCACCACCCAAACTTAGGCCGGTCGCTGTCTTCCTTTCCGTAATACCTGAACGTGTCTTTTCACCGTCATAGTCAGCAACACCCACCTCAGCTTGAAAGCCGTGTAATTGCTGTGAACCAAACATGTTTTGAATACCAATTCGATACGAGTTTACTGTTTCATCATAACGATCACTCTCATACCAAATGTCTGAATAGCTTAAGTAAACAGCACCTAGATCTGCGATATCAGTCAAGCCAACCTGAACTCCAAATCCATGATACGCACCGATTTTTAGTTCGGGTGAAAGGTGAAGGCCGGTGGCTGAAACGGAAGTTGAAAGCAGGGTAAGTGCAAGTAAGGGAGACTTAATCTTCATAAAATTACCTAGAGTATGTCGCCATCCTTGGCTGCAATGAATTTTGATTCGAATCGTTTAAAAAGGTGAGTCAAGCTTGGGTGAAATGTTAAAACCCAGCAATTGACTGATGGTAAAAAGCCAGCAGAGACGCTGGCTTTTTTATTGATTAGAAGCGGTAGCCGACAGTCCATGAGAATGTGTCGTAATCTACGTCATCGTAAGTCGCGAATTCAAAGCGCATATCAGTGTATAGGTGTTGTCCGAATTCAGCTCGGCCACCTAGGCCAACAACTAAGCTGGTATCGTTATATGATTCAGTCCACTTTCTATCTAAATAGCTAATAGAGTTATCTTCGCTTTGACGAGCTAGGCCTAGAACACCATAAGGTTTTAAAGAAAAACCATCTAAATCAAACTTATAACCTATGTCAGCATCAACTTGGAACTTGTAACCATCGATTTCAGCTTTGAAACCTTCAACGCTTTCATCGTCACTGTTAGTTGCGTAAGAAACGTTGATACCTACGATACGGTTAAATTCATAACCATATTCAAGCTTGATACCGTTACCCCAATCAACAGTATCGTCTGTTAGCCAGTCGGAAACTTGAGTTTTGCTGTAACCGAGACCAACACGGTGTTGGCTGTCAAAGTTGTTTGCAAAAACTGGAACAGA
Source organism: Vibrio sp. 99K-1 (assembly GCF_013114585.1). Taxonomy (NCBI): domain Bacteria; kingdom Pseudomonadati; phylum Pseudomonadota; class Gammaproteobacteria; order Vibrionales; family Vibrionaceae; genus Vibrio; species Vibrio sp. 99K-1. Next base: position 179,358 of record NZ_VTXF01000007.1, on the reverse strand, counting down.
AAGTAGTGAAGCTGAAATTAGGGTAGTAAGTGCAATTTTCATATTAGTCTCTATTTAGGGTTAACTTAACTGCACGATCCTTCGTAGTTCAGTATCCGTTTTAATAGGGCTAATATTAAACAGTGTTTTATTTTTAGGCTAAGTAGTATTTTGTATAATTGTAATAAGTATTACTTATTAACATGTTCATTTAGTGCTTGCTGAACAACATCGCAGAGCCACATATGAAGAGGGTTATTACGATTCTTTATATGTATATGACTATACACTCCCACCGTTTTTAGTTCGCTCGCGATGTCTACATCAATGGCTCTCAGGTTGGGATAGTTGTGGATAGGAAAGAGGGTGGAATGTGGCATGTACATATCAGAATTAAGCAGAACATCTATAAGAGCTAATACCATTTCAGAACGGAATCCAACGCGATGAGGAATCGAGTGGGTTTCTAATATTCGTGAAGCTTGACTAAAGTTATCGTTCCAACCTGGTGATATTAGTGATGCAATCTCATAGCCTGCCAAATCTTGTGGGGTGACAATTGATTTTCTTATTGGATGATCTTTTCTTACAAATAGCTGCCCATCAATATCAATGAGCTTTTGAATATGAATTTCTTTTGAAACATCAGAGAGTTGATAAGCAACGCCTAAAAAGATTTTTTCTTTTTGTATGTCTTCAGCTGAGGATGTCGTCCAGCTCGTTAGCTCTAGCTCGCAGTTAGGTGCCTGTTGCTTGATGATTTTGTAAAGAGCCCCCGACAAACATGAAAGTACGACAGGGGAAAGCGCGATTTTTATTGAGTAGTCGATTTCTTTGGGGTCAAAGGTATTTGAAGAGTTAATCGCCGTTTTCAAACCATCTAAATGAGGTGTGATTTCATTTGCTAGCTGTTCGCTAAATGCTGTGGCTTGCAAACCTCCGTGGACTTTAACAAATAAGTCATCCGAAAAGTGATGACGCAGCTTCTGCAAAGCTTGACTAACAGCAGGCTGTGAAACAAAGAGTCGCTCCGCAGCCTTTCTGGTGTTTTTTTCTTGATAAACAATCAGGAATGTTCGTAACAGGTTTAAATCAAGAGAGCTGAATAAGTCTTTGGCCATATCTATCCATGAAAAATTTCTGCACTATTAAATCTAATATACGTCAGTCAGTTAGATTAGTCAGCGAGCTTCTCTAGATTTGTGTTAGCGACTGTTACCCTAAGCGATGAGAGAGGCTCTTACATCGGATATCTTACTCGCATCTGTCACGGGGATCTGATAATCATCAATATCATCACTGCCCATTTGAGCACTTGAGTTGTTTTCCATTAGGCTTGCTCTTGTCGATTTTCCAGAAAGATGAAGTGCAGGCACTTGAGTGGTGCTTTGAATCGTTTTGGCATTCGTTGCGTTGACGCCAGCCCCTGCCATTATATCGATTCTGCCATTGGCTTGTTTTACCATTGCTGACAACACATTGATGCCTTGCTCAGCATTAACAGCAAGCCCTGATGTCAGGATTCTTTCGCATCCAAGAGTGATGACCTGCTCTAATGCTGCTTGGAAGTCAGCGCTTTGATCGATGGCTCTATGAAAGGTAATCCCAAGCTTTAACGAGTGCGCTTTTTCAGCCAGTTGCTGCATTTTTGGCATATCAATACTTCCGTTTGGTGCTAACACACCAAGTACGACCCCATCCAATCCTGCACTTGCACAAGCTTCAATATCTTCAAGCATACAGATCATATCGTCATCATCGAATATGAAGTCACCCTGCCTTGGGCGTATCATCGCGTAGACCGGAACGGACGAAATTCTTGCCGCTTGCTTCATCATTCCGAAGCTCGGGGTTAACCCACCAAGTGCCAGTGAAGAGCAGAGCTCAATACGATTAGCTCCGCCTGCTAGGGCATTGTGTAGAGATTCTAGGTTATCGATACAAACTTCAATTTCGATGTTCATGATATTTTACTCGTTCAAATTGAGACTGTGGAAATCATAGCAATCTTGAGACGATTCTGAATAGGTAGCGATAGAGGAAAATAGAGGTAAAGTTTCGCTTTGCGGTTACCCCTATTCATAGTGGAGATGAGCAAGCAATAAACCATTGTTGAAGCAATAGATGCAAAAAGCCCGAAGCGTTAACTTCGGGCTTTGAATAAGACTTTACTTCTTAACTGATTGGCGATGCGCTTTGCGCTGTAGCTTATGCTTTATTTCTCTTTATAGAGAGTCATCCAACCATTCACCCGTGTTGAGTCGGGCTTAAGAATGTAATTACTTGCTTAGGTCGTCAGCGTGCTCAGATAGGAATGCTGCAACACCTTTTGGAGATGCGTCCATACCTGATTTACCTTCTTCCCATTGTGCAGGACAAACTTCACCGTTCTTCTCGTGGAAGTTTAGTGCGTCTACCATGCGTAGCATTTCGTCGATGTTACGACCTAGTGGAAGATCGTTAACTACTTGGTGACGTACAAGACCGTCAGCGTCGATTAGGAAAGAACCACGGAAAGCAACGCCTGCTTCTGGGTGCTCAACATCGTATGCTTTACAGATTTCGTGCTTAACGTCAGCAACTAGTGGGTATTTAACTTGACCGATACCGCCGTCAGCGATAGCAGTGTTACGCCATGCGTTGTGAGAGAATTGAGAATCGATAGAAACACCGATTACTTCAACGCCTTTAGCTTGGAAATCTTCTAGACGGTTGTCGAAAGCGATTAGCTCTGAAGGACAAACGAAAGTGAAGTCTAGTGGGTAGAAGAAAACAACCGCTTTCTTACCTTTAGTGAATTCTGCGAAGTTGAAGTTATCAACGATCTCACCGTTACCTAGAACAGCTGCTGCAGTAAAGTCAGGGGCTTGACGACCTACTAGTACCATTTTGGAATCTCCTAAAAAATTAGTTGGCCCAACACATCTTTGTTTGGGCTCCGTTTCTACGCGACAAACTATAGTACAATCGGTACTATAGAAAAAAGCGAATTAAATAGATTAAGTTCATCGAAAAAAGCGATAAGCTTATTCTTTGTCCTTTTCTTAGGTCTTAGGACCTTCGTGTAACTTATCCTACTCATATTACAAAGTAATTTCATGAATAAATGGCCAAGTCTTAAGCAACTTCACTATCTTGTTACTCTTCACGAAACACGCCACTTTAGCGACGCCGCTGATCGCTGTTTCGTCAGCCAATCAACTCTTAGTAAAGGTATCCAAAACCTAGAAGAGCTGATCGGTTGCCCTCTGTATGAGAAAAAAGATAAGAAGAGCCCACTTGTTTTTACTCAAGCGGGAGAGCTGGTGGTGAAGCACGGTCGAGAGTTATTGGCGAAAGGGCAAGATTTGGTTGAACTCGGAAACCTATGTAACGGCGATGCGATGCAAGGTCAGCTGCGAGTAGGGTGCATTCCTACCATTGCGCCATTTCTTTTGTGCGATTTGGTACAAGAAGCCAACCAGCGCTTTCCTCAGCTAAACTTACTGCTACGTGAAGACACGACAACGAACTTACTCGCGGCACTGCGCCATGGTGAGTTAGATGTATTGATTCTGGCTCTGCCTGTTGATATCGACAACATGGAGAGCAAAGTGGTTGGGCAAGATCCTTTTAGAATGGTGATCAGTCGTAATCAAGCGGATGGAATCCGTGTCCCTATTAAATATGACGACCTGCCAGACGAATCGGTATTCTTGTTGGAAAATGAACACTGCTTAACCGAACACGCAGTGTCAGCGTGTAAGTTAACTGATAAAGAGAAGATCAACCCATTCACAGCAACGAGTCTTCACACCTTGGTGCAGATGGTCGCGAACGGTTTAGGTACTACCTTTATCCCGCAGATGGCTATCGATCACGGTTTATTGGAAAACCAGAATCTCGTTGTGATCGATCCTCCAGGTCAGCAAGCCTACCGCGACATCGGCCTTGTGTGGCGACCAAGCTCATCACGTCGTGAAACCTTCCACCAATTAGCCGATGTGGTATCTGAGTTACTGTAAGAGATATCATTGGTCAGCGTATTTAATTTATATCTTTGAGCGGCTATTAAAGCCGCTCTTTGTTTTGCATACTCAACGGTTAATCCACTTCAGCTTCTTCTGGCTCTACTTCTTCTTGTAGTTCAAGCAAGTTGATCGCGATGGTGACGAAGTCACTGTCGGTGATGATGCCAACCAATTCGCCATGGCTGACCACTGGTAAGCAGCCCACTTTGTGTTTTTGCATGTAAATAGCAGACTCTTTTAACCCAGCTCGAGGCTCTACTGACATAACGTTTTTGTGCATAATGTCGTTGAGAGGAGTAGATAGAGTAAAAGATTGAGCTGGCGGAATGTTTTGTAGGCTTGATTCTTGGGCGGCGAGAACGTCTCGTTGGGTAACTACGCCCAATAGTTTTCTATCGGCATCGACGACTGGTATGTGGCGGATATCAAGCGCTTCCATGGTGTGCTTAGCATCGGCCAGTGAGTGTGAGCGCAATAAAGTATGAGGGTTGCGAGTCATCATATCTTCAACCTTGATCATACGAACCTCCTTATTATTTATTTGTTGTTATCACTATAGTTTTTTATCCAAAAAATAACTGAGAGCTGGCGCATTTTTGGGTGAGTTTTACACAACTATTTCATTTCACTGGAGAGCGGATTAAGTCGCATAATTTTACGCCTCTTTACAATAATCCATTGCTGTAAACCTTGCTATTGCAGCTCGTGTGCCTATACTAGCCCACTGCGAAATTTTTAGTCGCGTCTACTCATTCATCAACCAAACAAGACCAGAAAAATGCAAGTTTCAGATTTTCACTTTGACCTACCAGATGAACTCATTGCTCGCTACCCTCAAGAAGAGCGTACAGCAAGCCGTCTGCTTAAATTAGATGGCAATAACGGCAACCTAACTGATGGTTCGTTCAAGGACGTTTTAGACTTGGTTGAACCAGGCGATCTGGTTGTTTTCAATAACACGCGCGTTATCCCTGCTCGTGTATTTGGTCGCAAAGCTTCAGGCGGTAAGCTTGAGGTGTTGGTTGAGCGTATGCTGGATGAGAAAAGCATTCTGGCTCATGTTCGTTGTTCTAAATCACCAAAGCCAGGCACTAAGCTGTTCCTTGGTGAGAATGATGAGTACGAAGCAGAAATGGTCGCACGTCATGATGCGTTATTTGAAATCCATTTCACATCTGATCAAAGCGTTCTAGAGATTCTGAACAGTGTTGGTCACATGCCACTGCCTCCTTATATTGATCGTCCAGATGAAGACGCAGATAAAGAGCGTTACCAGACGGTCTATAATGAAAAGCCAGGTGCAGTAGCTGCACCCACAGCTGGTCTTCACTTTGACGACAAGCTAATGGCAGATATGAAAGCGAAAGGCGTTGAGTTTGCTTATGTAACACTGCACGTTGGTGCGGGCACATTCCAGCCAGTAAAAGTAGACAACATCAACGATCACCACATGCATGCAGAGTACGTTGAAGTACCGCAAGAAGTAGTGGATGCGGTTGCTGCGACCAAAGCACGCGGCGGGCGCATCATCGCAGTGGGTACAACATCGGTTCGTTCTCTAGAGAGCGCAGCACAAGATGCTCTGAAAAACGGTACTGAATTAGTGCCGTTCTTTGGTGATACAGAAATCTTTATCTTCCCTGGTTACAAATACCAGTTGGTGGATTGTCTTATCACTAACTTCCACCTACCTGAATCGACTCTGATCATGTTGGTGAGTGCGTTTGCAGGTTACGACAACGTGATGGCTGCATACGATCATGCAGTGAAGAGCGAATACCGCTTCTTCAGCTATGGTGATGCTATGTTCATCAACAAGAAAACCAGCTAATTTAAGCTGGTTATAAGCGATATAAATAAGAATTTACGGGTGCTAGCAGTAAGCTAGGAGTCGGGCAGGGTCTCTGTCTAATCTCTCGCAAGGAATACGCGACCGCTCCTCATAGAGTATTAAGGCTAACTTAAGCTCTGAATTAACAGTCAGATTGTTTCTCTGGCATATTGGAGGCTTCGTGAAATTAAAATACGAACTTAAAAAAACTAACGCTGGTGCACGTCGTGGTCAACTTCAGTTTGAACGCGGTACCGTTGAAACACCAGCATTCATGCCTGTAGGTACTTACGGTACTGTAAAAGGTATGACTCCTGAAGAAGTAAAAGACACAGGTGCTGAAATCCTACTAGGTAACACGTTCCACCTATGGCTACGTCCTGGTCAAGAAATCATGAAAATGCACGGTGACTTGCACGATTTCATGAACTGGCAAGGTCCTATCCTGACCGATTCAGGCGGCTTCCAAGTATTCAGCTTAGGTGCGATGCGTAAAATCACTGAAGAGGGTGTTCACTTCCGTAACCCTGTAAACGGTGACAAGATCTTCATGGACGCTGAAAAGTCGATGGAAATCCAAAAAGACCTAGGTTCAGACATCGTAATGATCTTCGATGAGTGTACGCCTTACCCTGCGACACACAAAGAAGCGAAAGACTCAATGGAGATGTCTCTTCGTTGGGCTGAGCGTTCTCGTAACCACTTCGACAAACTTGAAAACCCGAACTCACTATTCGGTATCGTTCAAGGTGGTGTGTACGAAGACCTACGTGATGTATCGGTTAAAGGCCTAACTGAAATTGGTTTCGACGGTTACGCAGTTGGCGGCCTAGCAGTAGGCGAACCAAAAGAAGACATGCACCGCATTCTTGAGCACACATGTCCTCAACTGCCTGAAGATAAGCCACGTTACCTAATGGGCGTAGGCAAACCTGAAGACCTAGTTGAAGGTGTTCGTCGTGGTATCGACATGTTTGACTGTGTAATGCCAACGCGAAATGCACGAAACGGCCACCTGTTTGTGACTGAAGGTGTGATCAAGATCCGTAATGCGAAGCATAAAACCGATACAACACCACTAGATTCAGAGTGTGACTGTTACACTTGTAAGAACTACAGCAAGTCGTACTTACACCACTTGGATCGTTGTAACGAAATCCTAGGTGCTCGACTGAACACGATTCATAACCTGCGTTTCTACCAACGAGTAATGTCTGACATTCGTCAGTCTATCGATGAAGACCGCTTTGAAGAGTTTGTTGCAGAGTTCTACGCAAGAATGGGGCGTGAAGTGCCACCACTAGGTAAAGAATCTTAGTATTTCTTTTTTGCGAGCCCTGTCTCTCTTCGGAGGGATGGGGCTTGAAAATAAAGGGATACGACCCAATTAGACAAACAATTACGAAAATATAAATAGAGGATGTTTTAAATGTTTATTTCTCAAGCTCACGCAGCAGCAGAAGGTGCACCAGCAGGCGGCGGTTTCGAAATGCTTATCATGCTAGGTATGTTCGCTGTGATCTTCTACTTCATGATCTACCGTCCACAAGCTAAGCGCGTTAAAGAGCACAAGAACCTAATGGCTTCTATGGGCAAAGGCGACGAAGTTCTAACTAGCGGTGGTCTGATCGGTAAAATCACTAAGATTGCAGAAGACAGCGACTATGTTGCTATCGAACTGAACGCAAACAACGAAGTAGTTATCAAGAAAGACTTCGTTACAGCAGTGCTACCAAAAGGTACTCTGAAATCTCTATAAACAGCTAGAGGATCCTCGCTGTGCTAAACCGTTATCCGTTATGGAAGTACCTGATGGTGGTGTTTACCATTGCCATCGCTGCGTTGTACGCACTTCCGAATATATACGGTGAAGATCCGGCAGTTCAAGTTACAGGGGCGCGTGGCGCCTCTGTAGATATGTCTACGCTGGATGCTGTCACCAATGCTCTTGAAGCAGAAAACCTTTCAACTAAATCCGTTGCTCTAGAAAACGGTTCCATTCTTGTTCGCTTTAACGACACAGACTCTCAAATTAGTGCCCGTGATGTTATCACTGAAGCATTAGACGAAGACGTTATCGTTGCATTAAACCTAGCGGCTTCAACACCGGATTGGCTTGAATCTATTGGTGCTGCACCAATGAAGCTTGGTCTTGACCTACGTGGTGGTGTTCACTTCTTAATGGAAGTGGATATGGACGCTGCAATGGAAAAGCTAGTTGGCCAACAAGAAGAAGCATTCCGTAGTGAACTTCGTGAAGAGAAGATCCGTTACCGTGCTATTCGTCCATCGGGTAAAGATGCGGTAGAAGTGATCTTACGTAATGAAGAGCAGCTTGCTGAAGCGAAATCGCTACTGCAATCTAAGCACCAAGATATGACATTCGTAGACTCTGACTCGAATGGTCGTTTTTCTTTGATTGCTAACTTCACTGAAGCTCGTCTTCAAGAAATCCGTAATTACGCGGTAGAGCAAAACATTACCATTCTACGTAATCGTGTGAACGAACTTGGTGTTGCTGAGCCTTTGGTTCAACGTCAAGGTGCTAGCCGTATCGTAGTAGAATTGCCAGGTGTTCAAGACACGGCTCGTGCTAAAGAAATCCTTGGTGCGACAGCAACGCTTGAATTCCGTGAAGTTGATAGCAGTGCTGACTTAGCCGCTGCAGCTTCTGGTCGTGCCCCAGCTGGTAGCGAAATTAAGCAAGACCGTGATGGTCGCCCTGTGGTACTTAAGAAGCGCGTTATCCTAGGTGGTTCTAGCATTACAGATGCAAGCTCAAGTGTTGATGAATATGGTCGTCCTCAAGTTAACATCTCGCTAGACAGCGAAGGTGGTAGCAAGATGTCTGCGTTCTCTCGTCAAAATATCGGTAAGCTAATGGCGACGGTATTTGCAGAGTACAAAGACAGCGGTCGTAAGACACCTGAAGGCAAAGTGATTCTTACTAAGCATGAAGAAGTGATCAACCAAGCGACGATTCAATCAGCGCTTGGCCGTAACTTCCGTATTACTGGTATCGACTCTACAGCTGAAGCTCATAACTTGGCACTTCTACTTCGTGCAGGTGCTCTGATTGCGCCTATCTCGATTGTTGAAGAACGTACGATTGGTCCATCTATGGGACAACAAAACATCGATATGGGTATCATGGCGATGGTTTGGGGTATGGCTGCAGTAATGCTATTTACGCTGCTTTACTACCGTAGCTTTGGTCTTATCGCGAACGTTGCGCTAATGGCGAACTTGGTACTGATTATTGGTGTGATGTCGATGATCCCAGGTGCAACCATGACGCTACCAGGTATTGCCGGTATCGTATTAACGGTCGGTATGGCGGTCGATGCGAACGTACTGATCTTTGAGCGTATACGTGAAGAACTTCGAGAGGGACGCAGTCCACAGCAAGCAATTCACCAAGGTTACGCGAACGCATTCAGCACAATCGCCGATGCGAACATCACAACTCTATTAACTGCAATCATTCTATTTGCGGTTGGTACTGGTGCGATTAAAGGCTTCGCGGTAACGCTGTCTATCGGTATCCTGACTTCTATGTTTACAGCTATTGTCGGCACACGTTGTATCGTGAACCTGATGTATGGCGGCAAACGCGTTAAGAAACTGTCGATCTAAGGCTAGGAATTAATATGTTTCAGATTCTAAAAGCAGACAAAATGATCGACTTTATGCGTTGGTCAAAGGTTGCCTTTGTTCTTTCTATCTTGATGATTGGTACGGCTATCTTCACCCTAACAACGAAATCGTTGAACTGGGGTCTAGACTTTACAGGCGGTACTCTGATTGAAGTTGGCTTTGAACAACCAGCACACCTTCCTGATATCCGTAGTGCACTTGAAGCTGAAGGCTTTGGTGATGCAACGGTACAGAACTTCGGTTCAGCTCGTGATGTAATGGTTCGTCTACGTCCTCGTGACGGCGTTGCAGGCGAGACGCTTGGTAACCAAATCCTTTCAGCTATCGAGAAAGGCACAGGTGAACAAGTTGAAATGCGTCGTATCGAGTTCGTTGGTCCTAACGTAGGTGATGAGCTAACAGAAGCGGGTGGCCTTGCTATCTTGGTTTCTCTTATCTGTATTTTGATCTACGTATCAGTGCGATTCGAGTGGCGTTTGGCGGCAGGTGCGGTACTTGCACTGGCGCACGACGTTATCATCACGCTGGGTGTATTCTCTCTGATGCAAATTGAGGTTGACCTTACCATCGTAGCAGCCTTGCTAACGGTAGTCGGTTACTCCCTCAACGATACCATTGTTGTATTCGACCGTATTCGTGAGAACTTCCGTAAGATGCGTAAAGGCGAAGCACCTGAAGTGCTGAACAGCTCAATCACACAAACGTTGAGCCGTACATTGATCACTTCTGGTACAACCTTGTTCGTAGTTATCGCACTGTTTGTTCAGGGCGGCGCAATGATTCACGGTTTCGCAACCGCACTTCTACTGGGTATTACGGTTGGTACTTACTCTTCTATCTACGTTGCATCTGCACTAGCTATGAAGTTGGGTATTACGCGTGAACACCTAATGCCACCACAAGTGGAAAAAGAAGGTGAAGAGTTTGACGAAATGCCATAAGCCTTGGCTTAATACGTTTCGCTAAACAGAAAAACCGCTAGGCAACTAGCGGTTTTTTTATGCCTGTATTTTGTAGTGAAACTCAAGAAAAATTACGGTCGAGGTGAGTTGCACTTAATGTCATAAGCGCTATTCTTCTCGCATCTCGCATCTCGCATCTCGCATCTCGCATCTCGCATCTCGCATCTCGCATCTCGCATCTCGCATCTCGCATCTCGCATCTCGCATCCCTGAATCACAGATACAAAAAAGCCCCGCGTGTGCGAGGCTTTGAATTTTTAGCTCTCTATTGAATAGAGACTATAAGCATAAGGCCTGAATTACTTCAGCATACCTTCGTTTGCGTTCTCACGAACGTGCTTAAGAATAGACTTAACACCACGTGCGCTTGAAGCAACAACGTTACCAGACTTCATGTAGTCAGTACCGCCAGCGAAATCAGTCAGGATTGCGCCTGCTTCACGTGCGATTAGATCACCTGCAGCCATATCCCATGGTTTTAGGTCTAGCTCTAGGTAACCGTCAACACGGCCAGCCGCTAGGTAACATAGGTCAAGTGCTGGAGAACCAGTACGACGGAAATCAGAACAGTCGATGAATAGACCAGAGATGATCTTCATGAAAGACTCAGAGTGTTGCTTAGCTTTGAATGGGAAACCAGTTGCTAGAACAGTACCTTGAAGGTCTTTAAGCTGAGTAACACGCATACGAGCGTTGTTTAGTTGAGCACCAGCGCCACGTTGAGCTGTGAATAGCTCGTTTAGCATTGGGTCGTAAACACAAGCAACTTCTGTACGACCGTTCATGCGAACAGCGATAGATACAGAGAAGTGAGGGAAACCTTTTACAAAGTTGTTGGTGCCATCTAGTGGGTCAACGATCCATTGTACGTCAGAGTCTTTACCTTCGATTAGGCCTTTCTCTTCAGAAATAATGCTGTGCTCTGGGTAAGATGCTTTGATTGTCTCAATGATCATGTACTCAGCTTCTTGAGCAATGTTAGTAACGTAATCGTTGTTACCTTTTAGAGACGTTTCGATCTTATCAGTTGTTTCTAGAGATTTAGCAATATGGTTGCCAGCTTTACGCGCAGCGCGTATCGCAATGTTTAGCATTGGATGCATATGGTTTTTCCCACAAGATGTTAAAGAACAATTTAAAGCGGCGGCGAGTATACCAAAGTTTTACCAAAAGGGAAGTGGTTATTTTTTGAACTCTTAGATTCACATTACGCGAAGGGTCTGACCATTTTACTTTGCTATGTGTTAATATCTCGCGATTATTTTTAAAGTGGTGTCATATAGCATGTTAGACAATGTAAAAGTCGTTCTGGTTGGTACGTCTCATTCGGGAAATATCGGATCAGCAGCTCGCGCAATGAAAGTGATGGGTTTAAGTCAGTTAGTTCTTGTAGACCCTCAGTGTGAAGTTGACGAGCAGACCTTAGCACTGGCTGCTGGTGCTGGTGACATCGCTGAAAATGCGGTTATTGTTTCTACATTAGACGAAGCCGTAAAAGACTGCGGTTTGGTTGTCGGTTCAAGTGCTCGTTCACGTACCCTTGAATGGCCAATGCTTGAGCCTCGTGAGTGTGGTGAAAAGTTTGCCGTTGAAGGTCAAAAGCACCCTGTAGCATTAGTCTTCGGTCGCGAGCGCACAGGCCTAACGAATGAAGAACTACAAAAGTGTCATTACCACGTATGTATTCCTGCAAACCCTGAATACAGCTCGCTAAACCTAGCGATGGCTGTACAGACGCTGAGCTACGAAGTTCGTGTTGCTCATCTTGATATGGTGGCTAGCCAATACAAGCCTCAGCCACAAGATGAGTACCCTCGTCACGAAGAACTAGAAATGTTCTACGAACACCTTGAAAAAGTCATCATCGATACCCAATTTATCTCTAAGGATAAGCCTGGTCAGGTGATGAATAAGTTACGTCGCCTGTTTAGTCGTGCGCGTCCAGAACTTCAAGAGATCAACACGCTTCGTGGTATTTTGACCTCTATCGAGAAGAGCAAAAATAGCCAGTAAAAGCCATGCTCACTGTAAGGATGAATACCTGACTAAAATAGTCAGGTAAAATACTTGACCAATTTAGTCAGGTATGGGAAGATTCCAACCACATAAACAATGTGGATACGGTGTGATATGAAACTTACATCTAAAGGAAGATATGCGGTAACGGCTATGCTAGATGTAGCACTGCATTCGCAAAAAAGCCCAGTTCCTCTGGCTGACATCTCAGAGCGACAAGGCATCTCGTTATCTTACTTAGAGCAACTTTTTTCTAAGTTACGTAAAGCTGGCTTAGTTGCTAGTGTTCGTGGCCCAGGTGGTGGTTACCGTCTTGGCGCTGAAGCGGGCGACATCGCTGTTGGAACTGTGATTGCAGCAGTTGACGAATCAGTAGATGCAACTAAGTGTCACGGTCGAGCAGATTGCCAAGGTGGTAGTCGTTGTTTAACTCACACCCTTTGGCGTGATTTAAGCTCCCGAATCAGCAGCTTCTTAAACGACATTACGCTCGGTGAGCTGATGAAAGATAACGAAGTTTTAGAGATTTCTGATCGCCAAGATATTGATCTTGCGGTTAACAATAGTTTTGCACATAAAAATACGAGCACTACAACGATTAGTGCAGCACCTCACGGTGTTAATGCCCGCTCATAGCGGTCAGTTTTTACATTGGAGTAGAAAATGAAACTGCCTATTTACTTTGACTATTCAGCTACATGCCCAGTCGATCCACGAGTTGCTGAGAAAATGGTTCAGTGCATGACGATGGACGGTAACTTCGGTAACCCTGCATCTCGTTCACACCGTTACGGCTGGCAGGCAGAAGAAGCAGTAGATAATGCTCGTGAGCAAATTGCTGACCTACTAAATGCAGACCCACGTGAAATTGTTTTCACTTCTGGTGCTACAGAGTCAGATAACCTTGCTATTAAAGGTGCAGCGCACTTTTACGAGAAGAAAGGTAAGCACGTAATCACGTGCAAAACAGAACACAAAGCGGTTCTTGATCCATGTCGTCAACTAGAGCGTGAAGGCTTCGAGGTAACTTACCTAGAGCCAGAAGCAAACGGCATCATCGATCTAGACAAGCTACAAGCTGCAATGCGTGAAGACACAGTTCTTGTTTCTATCATGCACGTAAACAACGAAATCGGCGTTATCCAAGATATCAATGCAATCGGCGAACTATGTCGTTCTCGCAAGATCATCTTCCACGTTGATGCAGCTCAGTCTGCGGGTAAAATCCCACTAGACGTAAAAGAGACTAAAGTTGATCTAATCTCACTTTCAGCTCACAAGATGTATGGTCCTAAAGGTATCGGTGCACTTTACGTTCGTCGTAAGCCTCGTATTCGTCTTGAAGCGCAAATGCACGGTGGCGGTCATGAGCGTGGTTTCCGCTCTGGTACGCTTGCTACTCACCAAATCGTGGGTATGGGCGAAGCGTGTGCTGTTGCTAAGCAAGACATGCAGAAAGATTACGATCACGCACTAGCACTTCGTGAGCGCCTACTGAAAGGTGTTCAGGATCTAGAAGCGGTAACAGTAAACGGTGACTTAGACCAACGTGTACCACACAACCTAAACGTGAGCTTTGCTTTCGTTGAAGGTGAATCTCTGCTTATGTCTCTAAAAGACCTAGCAGTATCATCGGGTTCTGCATGTACATCAGCAAGCTTAGAGCCATCGTACGTTCTACGTGCTCTTGGTCTAAACGATGAACTGGCACACAGCTCAGTACGTTTCTCATTCGGCCGTTTCACAACGGAAGAAGAAATCGACTACGCGATTGCACAAATCCGTGTAGCGGTAAACAAATTACGCGACATGTCTCCTCTATGGGATATGTATAAAGAAGGGATTGATTTGAACACTGTTGAGTGGGCACATCACTAATCTCACGGAAATAGAGGATTCGAGGTAACTATCATGGCATATAGCGAAAAAGTAATTGATCACTACGAAAACCCACGTAACGTAGGTTCGTTTGATAAAGAAGACCCAAGTGTAGGTAGCGGTATGGTTGGCGCACCAGCTTGTGGTGACGTAATGAAACTGCAAATTAAGGTAACACCAGAAGGTATTATCGAAGACGCGAAATTCAAGACTTACGGTTGCGGTAGCGCAATCGCTTCTAGCTCACTAGTCACTGAGTGGGTTAAAGGTAAAAGCATTGATGAAGCGGCTGCTATCAAAAACTCTGAAATCGCAGAAGAGCTTGAGTTGCCACCTGTGAAAGTTCACTGTTCAATTCTTGCTGAAGATGCAATCAAAGCAGCAGTTGCGGATTACAAAAAGAAGCGTTAATCGTTTCTATAAGTAATCACCAATAATAAGCAATATTTGGGAGCATCCTTTGTGCTCCCCCTGAGTTCTCAATTTTATATAAAACACAAGGTTGTAGTATGGCCATCACCATGACAGATACGGCGGCAAGCCGAGTTCAAGCTTTCCTAGATAACCGAGGTAAAGGTATCGGGTTGCGCTTAGCGGTTAAAACCACTGGCTGTTCGGGTATGGCGTATGTACTAGAATTCGTTGACGAGCTTAACGAAGAAGACCAAGTGTTCGAGCATTCAGGTGTGAAGGTCATCATTGATCCAAAGAGCTTAGTTTACCTAGACGGTACGGAGCTTGATTACGTAAAAGAAGGCCTAAACGAAGGTTTTGAATTCAACAACCCTAACGCGAAAGGCGAATGTGGTTGTGGTGAGAGCTTCAACGTATAAACGCTTCAATCGTAGAACGTTTATAGTGAGCGAAGAATAAAATTAGGCTCTGATTCAGAGCCTAAACTTAGGACCACCGTTACATGAATCATTTCGAATTATTTGGGCTACCACTTCAGTTCCAGCTGGATGGTAGCCTTCTTTCTTCTCAGTTTAGAGATCTGCAACGTCAATTCCATCCTGATAAATTTGCTACAGCTTCTGAGCGAGATCGCTTGCTAGCCGTGCAAAAAGCAGCGCAAATTAACGATGCGTATCAGGTGCTGAAGAATCCAATCAGCCGCGCTGAATACCTGTTAGTACAACATGGTGAGGATATTCGCGGCGAGCAGCAAACCATGCAAGACCCAATGTTCCTTATGGAGCAAATGGAACTGCGTGAAGAGCTTGAAGACATCGCCGACAGTTCTGACCCGGAAGATGCATTGTTTGCATTTGAAGGAAAGGTTAGCAAAATGTATAAACAACAATTAAGCGCTATCCAACAAGAACTCGACAGCCAGGCTTGGTTAGAAGCAGCAGACCGAGTAAGAAAGCTTAAGTTTATTGCAAAATTAAAGAATGAAATCGAGCTAGTTGAAGATCGTTTGATCGGCTAGTTGGTACAACAAGGACACATCCATGGCACTACTTCAGATTGCAGAACCAGGGCAAAGCGCCGCTCCTCACCAGCATAAGCTTGCTGTGGGTATTGATTTAGGTACAACAAATTCATTGGTTGCGTCAGTGCGCAGTGGTGAGGCGAGCACGCTCGTTGATCAAGATGGTCGTAGCATTCTGCCTTCCGTTGTTCACTATCAGTCAGACTCACATACGACTGGTGATGAAGCACGTGCAAATGCACAGACTGATCCTAAAAATACCATTATCTCAGTTAAGCGATTGATTGGTCGCTCACTGGCTGATATTCAGCAACGATACCCATCTCTGCCATATCAGTTTGAAGAAAGTGATAATGGTCTGCCTGTGATCCGTACAGAGCAAGGCAACAAGAACCCGATTCAAGTATCTGCAGATATTCTGAAAGCGCTAGGTCAACGAGCTGAGTCTACATTAGGCGGTGAGCTATCTGGTGCGGTGATTACCGTTCCTGCGTATTTCGATGATGCACAACGTGCTGGTACTAAAGACGCGGCGCAGCTGGCTGGTCTTCATGTATTACGTCTTCTAAATGAACCAACGGCGGCAGCGATTGCTTACGGTCTGGATTCAGGCAAAGAAGGGGTGATCGCGGTTTACGACTTAGGCGGCGGTACGTTTGATATCTCTATTTTACGCTTGTCTAAAGGTGTCTTTGAAGTTCTAGCTACTGGCGGTGACTCTGCACTAGGCGGTGATGATTTTGACCACCTTGTTGCTGATCATTTCAAAGAGCAAATGGGATTATCAGAGCTAACTGCTGAACAAAACCGTGCGCTTCTCGATGCAGCAACGGAAGCTAAAATTGGTTTGTCTGAATCAGAAAGTGTTGATGTGGAAGTTCTAGGTTGGTCTGGTTCATTAACTCGTGAAGAGTTTGAAGAGATCATCAAGCCTCTAGTTAAGAAAACACTACTTTCATGTCGTCGTGCTCTAAAAGATGCAGAAGTTGATGCGGATGAAGTGCTAGAAGTAGTCATGGTTGGTGGTTCAACTCGTACATTACTAGTACGTGAAATGGTAGGTGACTTCTTTGGTCGTACGCCATTAACCAGCATTAATCCTGATGAAGTAGTTGCGATTGGTGCGTCAATTCAAGCGGATATTCTAGTAGGTAACAAACCTGATTCAGAAATGTTGCTACTGGACGTAATCCCACTTTCACTAGGTATCGAAACCATGGGTGGCCTAGTAGAAAAGATTATTCCGCGTAACACCACGATCCCAGTAGCTCGCGCACAAGAATTTACTACGTTCAAAGACGGTCAAACTGCAATGACAGTACACACCGTTCAAGGCGAACGTGAAATGGTTGACGATTGTCGCTCATTGGCTCGTTTTGCTCTGAAGGGCATTCCACCTATGGCTGCTGGTGCAGCGCATATTCGTGTGACTTACCAAGTGGATGCTGATGGCCTGTTGTCTGTAACTGCTATGGAAAAGAGCACGGGTGTTCAAGCTGAAATCCAAGTGAAGCCTTCTTACGGCCTGAGCGATGATGAAGTTGCTAACATGCTGAAAGACTCTATGACGTTTGCGAAAGAAGACATGCAAGCGCGTGCTCTTGCGGAACAACGCGTAGAAGCGGATCGCGTTATTGAAGGCCTGATCGCTGCAATGCAAGTTGACGGTGACGAACTGCTTAACGAGCAAGAGAAACAACAGCTGCTACAAGCCATTGAAACGCTGATTGAAGTGCGCAACGGCGACAGTGCTGATGCCATTGAACAAGAAATTAAGAATACCGACAAAGCGAGCCAAGACTTTGCTTCACGTCGTATGGATAAATCAATTCGTGCTGCACTGTCAGGTCAGTCAGTCGATAATATTTAATAGTTAGAGAATAGATAAACATGCCAAAGATTATTGTTTTACCTCACGAAGATCTATGTCCAGAAGGCGCTGTTTTAGAAGCAAAAACTGGTGAAACGGTTCTTGATGTAGCGTTGAAGGCCGGTATTGGTATTGAGCACGCATGTGAAAAATCGTGTGCATGTACAACATGTCACGTTGTGATCCGTGAAGGTTTCGATTCTTTAGAAGAGAGTGATGACCTAGAAGACGATATGCTTGATAAAGCATGGGGCTTAGAAATGGAATCTCGCCTAGGTTGCCAAGCGAAAGTCGCTGATGAAGACCTTGTTGTTGAGATTCCAAAGTACACCTTGAACCTAGCATCTGAAGATCACTAAGAATTACTCTACAGTCATGGTGGTTTCGCCATGACTGAGATAACGATTTAGCAAAACTGGCCTAGAATATAGATCATAAAAGTGACTAAGTGTCTCTGATAAATATAAGGAAGTGTTATGAGCTTGAAGTGGATTGATTCTCGCGATATCGCAATTGAGCTATGTGATTTGTACCCTGATACTGATCCTAAAACGGTACGTTTTACCGACCTACATCAGTGGGTATTAGACCTTGAAGAGTTTGATGACGAGCCTAATCACTCGAACGAAAAGATCTTAGAGGCTATTATTTTGTGCTGGATGGATGAGATGGATTAATCATCACATTGATGATTTGGCTATGGAGTGAAATCAACCCCATATAAAACGCAGCCAAGTTAACAATTCTTACTAAAAAAAGCGGACCTTATGGTCCGTTTTTTTATCAAAATGACATTTTACTTCTACATAATGCTAACATCAGTGCGCTAATAAAAAATAATCAGGATCACTCAAGCAAGGTGGTTCTCAGACAAGGAGAAATCATGTCTACACAGATGTCAGTATTTTTAAGTCAAGAAGCTGCCCAGCCTCAGTGGGGAGCAAAAGCTATTTTATCGTTCTCGGAAGTAGGAGCGACAATTCACATTGGTGAAGGCCACGATCTTGGTGCTATTCAACGCGCAGGTCGCACACTTGACGGACAAGGTATTTCATTCGTTTCGCTAAGTGGTGAAGGCTGGGACCTAGAAAGCGTATGGGCTTTCAATCAAGGTTACCGTGGACCAAAGAAAAAGAATGCATTGGAGTGGGATGCACTGCCAGAAGCTGACCAAGCAGAGCTAGAAGCGCGTATCCGTGCGACAGATTGGACGCGTGACATTATCAATAAAACGGCTGAAGAAGTTGCACCTCGCCAATTGGCGACAATGGCAGCTGAATACATTAAGTCAGTCGCACCTGAAGGCACAGTTAAAGCGAAAATCGTTAAAGACAAAGACCTACTAACAGAAGGTTGGGAAGGCATCTACGCGGTAGGCCGCGGCTCTGAGCGTACTTCAGCAATGCTGCAACTGGACTTCAACCCAACAGGCGACGAAAACGCGCCTGTATTTGCCTGTCTAGTTGGTAAAGGTATTACTTTCGACTCAGGCGGTTACAGCATTAAGCCAGGTCAGTTCATGACTGCAATGAAAGCGGACATGGGTGGCGCAGCGACTATCACTGGTGGTTTAGGTCTTGCGATTGAGCGTGGCCTGAACAAGCGCATCAAGCTTATCCTATGTTGTGCAGAGAACATGATCTCTGGCCGTGCATTGAAGCTTGGCGATATCATCACGTACAAGAACGGTAAGACGGTTGAGATCATGAACACCGACGCAGAAGGTCGTTTAGTTCTAGCTGATGGCCTGATGTACGCAAGTGAGCAAAATCCAGAGCTTATCATCGACTGTGCAACGCTAACGGGCGCTGCTAAAAACGCACTGGGTAACGACTACCACGCACTAATGAGCTTCGATGACGAGCTGGCTCACCAAGCACTAACGGCGGCTAACCAAGAGAAAGAAGGCCTGTGGCCACTGCCTCTTGCGGACTTCCACCGTGGTATGCTGCCTTCAAACTTTGCTGACCTTTCGAACATCAGCACGGGTGATTACACTCCTGGTGCAAGCACTGCTGCTGCGTTCCTGTCTTACTTCGTAGATGACTACAAAAAAGGCTGGATGCACATGGATTGCGCGGGTACTTACCGTAAATCTCCAAGTGATAAGTGGGCGGCAGGTGCAACAGGCATGGGTGTTCGCACACTGGCTCGCATTCTTATCGACCAAGCAAAATAATAATAACGATGAGCGGTTCGATACCGCTCATTGATTAACTTAGATCGAATGATCTTAGTAATTTCAGTATTTAATAACAAAAAAATGAAGTGAAGGAATCCCTATGGCTCTAGAAAGAACGTTCTCAATTGTTAAGCCGGATGCAGTTAAGCGTAACCTTGTTGGTGAAATCTACCACCGCATCGAAAAAGCAGGCCTAGAAATCATCGCTGCTAAGATGGTTCGTCTGACTGAAGAGCAAGCGAGCGGCTTCTACGCGGAACACGAAGGCAAAGAATTCTTTGGTCCACTAAAAGAGTTCATGACTTCTGGTCCTATCATGGTTCAAGTACTTGAAGGCGAAAACGCAATTGCTCGTTACCGTGAACTTATGGGCAAAACAAACCCAGAAGAAGCGGCATGCGGTACGATCCGCGCTGATTACGCAATCAGCATGCGTTACAACTCAGTACACGGTAGCGACAGCCCAGAGTCTGCAGCTCGTGAAATCGAGTTCTTCTTCCCTGAATCTGAGATTTGCCCACGTCCAGCTCAATAAGCGACACAGCAAATGATTCTAAAGGCTTCACTTCGGTGAGGCCTTTTTTGTATGTGGATTTTACGTTAGAGATAGTTTACCTAGTCGTCATTCCCGATAGTGACGCAGGAGTGCAGTTGGGAATCTTAGTTGTGGTTGGAGATTCCATATATCTCGTCCCTCGATTCTGGAATGACGAGGTTTTAAAAACTGGTGACCTGATGACTATGAATGGAAAGTGACTGAGTAAGTATTTACGTCATTCCCGATAGCGACGAAGGAGCGTAGTCGAGAATCTTGTTCTTATTTCCAGAATTGTAAGTAATGAAAGGTGGCTGTGTAAATTTTAATCACTTAAGTTTGAATGTCTTAGTAAACACAGGGTTTTACAGCCCTTGTTGAACATGCGTAAAGGCTGTACAATTCGCGCCCTTAATTATTGTTCCGTCATTGAGAGGCATCATGACCACAGCTAAAGTCAATCTACTCGATTTTGATCGTAAAGGTCTTCGTAAATTTTTCACAGAAGAATTGAATGAGAAAGCTTTTCGCGCAGATCAAGTGATGAAGTGGATGTATCACTTCGGTGTCGATGACTTCGAAAACATGAACAACATCAACAAAAAGTTGCGTGAAAAACTTCAACGCCGCTGTGAAATTGTTGCACCTGTTGTTTCTGAAGCTCAACACTCTTCAGACGGCACAATTAAATGGGCGATGAGCGTTGGCGACCAAGACGTTGAGACGGTATACATCCCAGACGGTGACCGTGCAACGCTGTGTGTATCTTCACAGGTGGGTTGTGCACTAGAGTGTAAATTCTGCTCGACAGCTCAACAAGGCTTTAACCGCAACCTAAAAGTTTCTGAGATCGTGGGTCAAATCTGGCGTGCTGCCCGTGAAATCGGTCTAGAGAAAGAGACAGGTCGTCGTCCAATTACTAACGTTGTAATGATGGGTATGGGCGAGCCGCTACTAAACATGAAAAACCTAATGCCATCATTAGAGATCATGCTTGATGACCTAGGTTTTGCACTGTCTAAGCGTCGCGTAACAGTATCTACTTCAGGTGTTGTATCTGGCCTTGACCAAATGACAGATAACATCGACGTAGCACTAGCTATTTCTCTACACGCGCCAAACGATGAACTTCGTAGCCAAATCATGCCGATCAACGACCGTTGGGATATCCAAGATTTCCTAGCATCTGTTCGTCGCTACATTGCTTCTTCAAATGCCAACCGCGGTAAAGTAACGGTAGAGTACGTTCTATTGGATCATGTAAATGATGATATGGACCACGCTCGTGAACTTGCAGAGCTAATGAAAGATACGCCATGTAAGATCAACCTGATTCCATTTAACCCTTACCCAGGTTCACCATACAAGAAGCCAAGCAACTCTCGTATTGACCGCTTCCAAAAAACGCTAATGGAATACGACTACACAGTAACGGTTCGTAAAACGCGTGGTGACGATATTGATGCAGCATGTGGCCAGTTGGTTGGTGATGTTATCGATAGAACTAAGCGTACTAAAATGCTTAAAGCGGCATCAGAAGCTAACTTGGTTGCCGGCGGTGTGATTGAAGTAAAAGCGGTATAAAACGCGATTTGAATCTAAACAAGCCAGAAGTATTACTTCTGGCTTGTTGCGTTTTTGGGACTTCGTTTTCTATTTTTTGGACTTCTTGCCCACGCTTTCTTACATTTTTCGTCAATTTTTGGACAAAAGCATGAGCTGACGGTAAATTTTGTTGAAAGTATTTTTGCCTTGTAATGGCATTAGCTTATGATTAACTAATCTTAAATTAATTTAAGTGCTCGCTTGTTACTGATCATCAATATGTCTATTTAGGTTGGCTACTTGATAAACTAGCTTCCTGAGAACGTCACTAATAATAAAATGTATGTCGTTCGTCTTTAAGGGTTGATGAGTTGGGTAACAGGACAAATTCCACATAAGTGGGTTGCTAGAATGAGCTTAAACGACAATAAAAAACGCTCTCGTCGACCTGCGATAATATTTTAGAAGTTCACTCTCTATGAACACAGAACACGACACACAAACGCAAGAACCAATCGCTCCAGCTCTAGAAGCGGGGACGCTACTGAAAAATCAACGAGAAGCTCTTGGTTTAACACAAAAGCAGATCTCGGATCGCCTAAAACTACGCATCTCTTTAATTCAACAGATTGAAGAAAACCAATTTGAGTCAGACCAAGTCGCAACCTTTATGCGTGGTTACATCCGTTCATACGCGAAATACGTCAATCTTGATGAAAAAGTGGTACTGAACGCGCTTCGCCACTCTGGTGATGCTCAACATGAAGATCAAGAAATGCTGAGCTTTTCTCGTAAGACGAAAACAGAAAAGCACAACAGCCGTATTATGCTGCTGACTTGGGGTATCTTTGCAGTTATCGTCGGTATCTCTTCACTGTGGTGGTGGCAGAATCAACAACAAGACACCCTATCTCAATCTCTGGCTAACACTGAAAGTTCAGAAGAGCTTGCGGTGGAAGAGTCACTGGACCCGGAGTTCGCCTCTTTAGATGTGATTGAAGCTGAGCAAAACGACGCTGCTGCTTCTGTGATAGAAGATACTGAAGGCCTTGCTGCAATCAGTGATGCGGCAAATACTTCAGCTGCACTTGACGTGACCGATGAACAACCAGCAGTCGACGCAGAATCAGCTGTTGAATTAGAAACCGTTGAAGCAACAACTGCTCCTGAAACAACGCCAACACCTGAAGTGGCAACCAAAGCGCTAACGATGCAGTTTACTGCAGACTGTTGGATTCAAGTTAAAGATGCGACCGGCAAAACCTTGTCAACGGGCATCAAAAAAGCGGGTCAGTCACTAAATCTATCAGGAACTGCGCCATATAAAGTGATTCTAGGTGCGCCAGAAGGCGTATCAATGACATTTGCAAGTGAACCTGTCGACCTTTCTGGGTATACTTCAGGCAAAGTAGCCAGAATAACCTTACCTTAGAGTTAATATGCAACACGAATCTCCTATTATTCGTCGCAAATCAACCCGTATTTATGTGGGTGATGTGCCGATCGGTGATGGTGCACCTATTGCTGTGCAATCCATGACCAACACAAGAACAACAGACGTAGCCGCAACCGTTGCTCAGATCCGAGCTTTGGAAAATGTAGGCGCTGATATCGTTCGCGTATCTGTACCGACTATGGATGCCGCTGAAGCATTTAAGCAAATCAAGCAGCAGGTTTCTGTTCCTTTGGTCGCTGACATTCACTTTGACTACCGTATCGCGCTGAAAGTGGCTGAGTACGGTGTAGACTGTCTGCGTATCAACCCAGGTAACATCGGTAACGAGAGCCGTATTCGCTCAGTTGTTGATTGTGCTCGTGATATGAATATTCCGATTCGTATTGGTGTTAACGGTGGTTCTCTTGAAAAAGAGATCCAAGAGAAATACACAGAGCCAACAGCAGAAGCGCTTGTTGAATCAGCAATGCGTCACGTCGATATCTTAGACCGTCTCAACTTTGACCAATTTAAAGTGAGCGTTAAAGCATCTGACGTATTCCTAGCTGTAGGTTCATACCGTTTACTGGCAAAACAGATTGACCAACCGCTTCACCTTGGTATTACCGAAGCTGGTGGTGCACGTGCTGGTGCGGTTAAGTCTTCTGTTGGCTTAGGTATGCTTCTTTCTGAAGGTATTGGCGATACGCTACGTATCTCGCTAGCTGCGGATCCTGTTGAAGAGATCAAGGTTGGCTTCGATATTCTTAAATCTTTGCGTATTCGCTCGCGTGGTATCAACTTCATCGCGTGTCCAAGCTGTTCTCGTCAAGAGTTCGATGTTATTAACACCGTAAACGCGCTTGAAGAGCGTCTAGAAGACGTGATTACCCCAATGGATGTCTCTATCATCGGTTGTGTGGTGAATGGCCCTGGTGAAGCAGAAGTATCTCATTTAGGTCTAGCGGGTAGTGCTCGTAAGAGTGCCTTCTACGAAGATGGTAAGCGTCAGAAAGAGCGCTTTGACAACAACGACCTTGTTGATCAGCTTGAAGCTAAGATTCGAGCAAAAGCATCAGTGCTTGATAAAGCAAATCGCATTGATGTAGAAAACCTAGAAGATTAATAAAACGCGATGAGGTGTGGTTGTCTATTCGCATCAACACCTGGTCGTGAGAAATTACGGAATAAATATTGTGGCTAAAAATATCCAAGCAATCCGAGGCATGAACGACTGCCTACCGACTCAATCACCACTGTGGCAGAAAGTAGAAAACGCAGTGAAGAACGTGGTGAGTGCACACGGTTACAACGAAGTGCGTATGCCTATCGTTGAAGAAACAAACCTATTTAGCCGCGCAGTGGGTGAAGAGACAGACGTTGTTTCAAAAGAGATGTACACCTTTGATGACCGTAACGGCGATAGCCTAACGCTACGTCCAGAAGGCACAGCGGGTTGTGTACGTTCATGCATCCAAAACAGCCTTATCAACCGTGATGAACAGCGCCTATGGTACATGGGTCCAATGTTCCGTCACGAGCGTCCTCAAAAAGGTCGCTACCGTCAATTCCACCAATGTGGTGTGGAAGTGTTTGGTCTAGACGGTCCAGACGTTGACGCAGAACTTATCATGATGACTGCGCGTCTATGGCGTGAGCTAGGCATCGACAAGCACGTTCGTCTAGAGTTGAACTCAATCGGTTCTACTGAAGATCGCGCGAACTACCGTACAGCACTTGTTGCTTTCCTTGAACAGCACATTGATGTGCTAGACGAAGATTGCAAACGTCGCATGCACACAAACCCACTTCGTGTACTAGATACTAAGAACCCAGACGTTCAAGCTATCTTAGGTGACGCACCTCGACTTTCTGAATACTTAGGTGAAGAGTCGAAGCAACATTTTGCTGGTTTGTGTGAACTTCTTGATGCAGTTGGTATCGAATACCAAGTTAACGAGCGTCTAGTACGTGGTTTGGACTACTACAACCGCACAGTATTTGAGTGGATCACTGAAAGCCTAGGTGCTCAAGGTACCGTATGTGGCGGTGGTCGTTACGACGGTCTTGTTGAGCAACTTGGCGGTAAAGCAACACCAGCTGTTGGTTTCGCAATGGGCCTAGAGCGTCTAGTCCTAATGATGGAAACGCTAGAGCTTACAGAAGTTCGTCGCAGTGTTGATGTTTACATGGTTGCGGCTGGTGAAGGCACAATGATCGCGGGCATGCAATTAGCGAATCAATTACGTGATACCGTTGAAGGTGTACGTGTAATGAGCCACTTCGGTGGTGGTAGCTTCAAGAAGCAATTCAAACGTGCAGACAAAGTAGGTGCGGTTGTTGCACTGGTACTTGGCGAAAACGAAGTTGCTGATAATACAGTTGTGCTAAAAGATTTGGTTGGCGGCGAGCAAGAAACCGTGTCTCAAACGGAAGTTGCAGCAAAAGTAGCTGCGCTAATCTAATTAGCCTTAGAGCAAACGCTCATAACGAATACTAACGTCAGCACTATGCTGGCGTTTAAAGAATTAAAGAGGACAGGAAGTGGAACTTTACGATAGCGAAGAGCAGCAGGTTGAAGCCATTAAAGATTGGTGGAAAGAGAACGGTAAAGCCGTAATCTTCGGTGCGGTTATTGGTTTAGGTGGTCTATTCGGTTGGCGCTACTACCAAGACTCTGTAGTTGAGGCGCGTGAAGCTGCTTCAGAAAGCTACACGACAGTGATCTCTGCTTTAGATGCAAAAGGCGTTGATGCTCAATCTGATATTCAAGCTTTTATCGATGCAAACAAAGATGCTGAATACTCAGTACTTGCAGCGATGCAGCTAGCAAAAATACAAGTACAAGCGGGTGAATTATCTGCAGCACTTGAACAGCTGGAGTGGGCAAAAGCGGCAACTAAGGATGCGGCACTTTCGCCACTACTGACTTACCGTGTTGCTCGTATTAAAGCTGAGCAAGGTGAATTCGATGCTGCGCTGTCTGATCTTGCTGCAGTAACGGACGAATCTTGGAAAGGCCGCGTGGCTGAACTACGTGGTGATATCTCACTTCGTAAAGGCGACACAGACGCAGCATACAGTGCTTACACAGAAGCACAGCAAGCTGTTGATGCGAGCCAAACGCTTCAAATCAAACTTGACGACCTAGCTAAATAAGGCGCTTTGAATGAAGAAGATGTTTCCAAAAGCGGCGTTGTGTGCGATTGCTCTTGGCCTATTAGCTGGCTGTGCGGGTGAAGAAGACACCGTAATCATGGCGCCAGTACCAACGGTAAACAGCGAGTTCACTCCTAAACAGGAATGGTCGACTTCGGTTGGTGATGGTGTTGGTCACTACTTTTCAAAACTGACGCCTGAGCTGGCTTACGACAAAGTGTTTGTTGCAAGCCGTGAAGGTCTGGTTAAAGCGCTGGATCCTGAAACGGGTAAAGAGCTGTGGAAAACAGACCTTGAGAAAGATGTACTGGCTCGTCTGTCTGGTGGCTTAACGGCAGCTTACGGCAAAGTGTTTGTTGGTTCTGAAAATGGCGAAGTAATCGCATTGGATGAATCGACAGGTGAAGAGCTGTGGCGTGTATCAGTAAACGGTGAGGTGCTTGCATCTCCTGCTACTGACAGCAATATGGTATTGGTTCACACTAGCCGTGGCATGATGCTCGCGTTAGACCAAGAGACTGGTGAACAGAAGTGGACAATTAGCACTGAAGTTCCAAGCCTAACACTACGTGGTGACAGTGCACCTGTTGCGGTTTCTGGTGGTGTATTCTGGGGTACGGCAAATGGTCGTCTAGCCGCTGCTATCGTTGACCGTGGTCAGCTGATTTGGCAACAGCCAGTTGGTACACCAAAGGGTGCAACGGAAATCGATCGCTTGGTTGACGTTGATGCCTCTCCAATCGTTCTTGGTGGTACTTTGTACACTGTTGGTATCAATGGTCAGTTGATTGCCATCGACCTGCGCTCTGGTAAGCCTGTTTGGAAGCGTAACTACTCGTCAGCGATTGATTTAGCAAGCGACGGTAGCCGTTTGTTCCTAGTAACTGATAAGGATCACGTGGCTGCAGTTGATGCACGTAGTGGTACAGAGCTGTGGAGCACCCCATTGCTAGAAAACCGCTTACTGACAGCACCTGCTATCATTAACGGATACGTTGTGGTGGGTGATACAGAAGGTTATCTACACTGGTTAGATCGCTCAACAGGTGAGTTTGTTGCTCAGCAGTTGGTTGATGACAGCGGCTTTGCTGTAGCGCCAATTGAACTGCCTGAAGGCTACTTAGTGACGACTCGCAACGGCGATGTAAAGAAACTGACGATTAGCCAATAAAAGCGTGATATAATTCACAGTCGGCTCCTGGTTGGTAACAGCCAGGAGCCGTTTTGTTGTTAAAAATTAATAAACCATGTGGTTATAGGTAAGAGTTTAAACTTGCGAACAAGTGCTTACCTATAACTACATTAAGAGAAGAAATTGTAGAGGTTGTTATGGTACCTGTTGTTGCTCTAGTAGGGCGTCCGAACGTAGGTAAATCTACGTTGTTTAACCGATTGACTCGAACTCGTGATGCATTGGTTGCGGATTTCCCTGGCTTAACGCGTGACCGTAAATATGGCCATGCTCAACTTGGTGAGCATGAGTTTATTGTTATCGACACTGGTGGTATCGACGGTACCGAAGAAGGTGTTGAAACTAAAATGGCAGAGCAGTCATTAGCAGCGATCGACGAAGCTGATGTTGTGCTGTTCATGGTAGATGGCCGTGCTGGTCTAACACCATCTGACGTTGCTATCGCGAAGCACCTTCGTCAACTAGAAAAGCCTTCAATGCTTGTAGTAAACAAGGTTGATGGTATTGACCCTGATGCAGCAAGTGCTGACTTCTGGCAGCTAGGTGTGGAAGACATGTACCAAATCGCTGCAGCGCACGGTCGTGGCGTTACTGCACTGATTGATCTTGCTCTAAACCCATTTGCTGAAGCACTGAAAGCTGAGCAGGGTGAAATTAGCGATCTAACAGAATTTGAAGACGAAGAAGCAGAGCAGGTTGATTTCACTGAAGAAGAAGCGGAACAAGAGTTCAAGCGTCTGCAAGATCAGCCAATCAAGCTTGCTATTATTGGTCGTCCAAACGTAGGTAAGTCAACGCTAACTAACCGTATCCTAGGTGAAGAGCGTGTGGTTGTTTACGATATGCCTGGTACTACTCGTGATTCTATCTACATCCCAATGAGCCGTGATGAGCGTGAATACGTTCTGATCGATACTGCGGGTGTACGTCGTCGTAAAAACATCAACGAAACCGTAGAAAAGTTCTCGGTTGTTAAAACGTTGAAAGCGGTTGAAGATGCGAACGTAGTTTTACTTGTGATTGATGCTCGTGAGAACATCTCAGATCAAGACTTGAGCTTACTAGGCTTTGCATTGAACGCTGGTCGTTCAATCGTGATCGCAGTAAACAAGTGGGATGGCCTAGATAACGACGTGAAAGAGCGCGTTAAGAAAGAGCTAGACCGTCGTTTAGGTTTCGTTGATTTCGCACGTATTCACTTCATCTCGGCACTTCACGGTACTGGTGTTGGTCACTTGTTTGAATCGGTTCAAGAGGCTTACAAGTCAGCGACAACCCGTGTTGGTACGTCTGTCCTAACTCGTATCATGAAGATGGCGACTGATGATCACCAACCACCTATGGTTCGTGGCCGTCGTGTGAAACTGAAATACGCGCACGCGGGTGGTTATAACCCACCAATTATCGTTATCCACGGTAACCAAGTTCGTGACTTGCCAGATTCATACAAGCGATTCCTGATGAATTACTACCGTCGTTCACTAGAAATCATGGGTACGCCAATTCGTATTCAATTCCAGAACAGCGAAAACCCATTTGAAGCTAAGACGAACAAGCTAACTATCTCTCAAGAGCGCAAACGTAAGCGCATGATGAGCATGGTTAAAGGACGTAAATAGTCCTTTTGAATAGATTTGATACCCGAGCCTGTCTCGGGTATTTTTTTAAGCAAAATTTACGTTATCTGATAACCGCCCCTTGCGAGGAATTATCAGTAAGCGACCTAGACTAGATTCCAAAAGAAGAACGACATGACAACGAGCGACTTGATTACACCAGCAGCAATCACACCGACCATCACCCAATTCTGCCACCAGACTTGGCAGCTTGAGGCAAAAGTTCTGTATGTTGAAAGTGATGAGAGCAAAACCTACTTGATCACAGATGTGACTCCTTTTCATCCTGTTAGCCATATTTGGCCAGATCACCCAGCAGATAAAGGCACCGTTAACCTTGGTGGCGTGCAATATACCGTTGATGATTGCTTAGTTGGCGCGATAGAACAATCTACTGGCAAACTTTATGTAGCAGCAGATATTCCTGTTAAGCGAGATACAGAGGGTTGGGTGTTTGTGGTAGTCCACCAGCTACCTGTATCTGCTTCTAAGATAAGTATTAACGAGCAGGTATCGCTGTCGGTTGATAAAGAGTACCAAGCAAGCCTTAGCCGTGGCCATAGCGCTGGACATGTCGCTTTCTTAGCGTTGAATAAGGTCTTAGCTGACAGTTATTGGCGTAAAGATGCAGACCGCAAAGATCCACTGGGTAGCTATGACTTTAACAGCTACGCTCAAGTAACCAGTTTTGTAACGCCAGAGCTGTGTAAAGACACTTATCGCCTGGGTAAAACCTTGAAGAAGCGCGGCCTTAATGTGGCAGACATGCTGGTGAACCTTGAGGTCATTGAAGCTGATGTTAACGAACTGGTATCTGTTTGGTTAGCACAACCAACAGCAGTGACGATGAGGTTAGAGGGCGAGACGTTAACAGACTCTCGTTACTGGGAGTGGCAGCTTGATGAAGATACTCAGGTCACTATTCCTTGTGGTGGCACACACATTGGAAATACCTCAGAGCTTGGTGCACTGTCCGTTAAGCTGACCCAGCTAGATGACCAAAACATTGAAATGCTGACGCATGTAATTCGATGATTTGAGTAATAGATCGAAATGACTTGTGCTGTTTATTCTGTTTTAAGTTGTCACTTTTAATATAATCAACTGTTTAAAATTGAAATGCAGCACATGTAACTTATGCTTTCGGTATGTGGTGATATAAATATTCTTTTTTGGGTAGATCGCTGATCAAAATAGATAAAGCGAAAGATCAACCTATGATCTTCGATTGTGTGTCGTGGTAATTAAGTGTGTTATTATTAATCAATAACAAGCTTGCATAAGAACAGGCTGTACCCGATTAAATAATTGAAAGCTTTAGTGAATGGAACAACAATTTTTATTAGAAGGCCACCGAGCAGTCAATAGGTTGCTTCGGAAGCTTGCCCTTGGGATGGATCGCAAGGACTTAAACCGCAAGATCATAGAGCTCACAGAGCTGCTTTTTGGTCAGCGTATGGCTTCAATTTTACTGCTCAACGCTGAGTCTCAGACTTTGCACCTCGAATATGCTCCGAATTTGCCTGATTTCTATAATCAACAGATAGAGGGCGTTGGTATAGGTGTTGGAATTGGTTCGTGTGGTGAGGCTGCTGCGCTTAAAAAAGCAGTGATGGTCTCAGACATCAATACCCACCCTAACTGGGCACCTTTCTTGGCGTTAACAAACCAGGCTAACCTTCATGCCTGCTGGTCTGTGCCAATTCTTTCTTCAAACGGGAATGTACTTGGTACTTTCGCTATATACAGCCAATATGTTTCCGAACCACATGCATTCGAACTTGAGATTTTGGAGCTGCTCGCTTCTCTATATTCGGTAGCATTAGAAAAGTACGAGCTGGAAAACCAGCTTAACTTTTTCGCGAATCGTGATTCTCTTACCCACTGCTTGAATCGTCGTGCCTTGTTCAATGAAGCTGAAAAGGTCTTGGCCAAGCGCTGTTTTGCACAGAAGGTGATGGCGTGTCTGTTTGTCGATGTCGATAAATTCAAATCAATCAATGACACCTACGGTCATAGCTTTGGCGATGATGTGCTATTGGCGGTTGCTAGAGTGCTTGATGATTCTACGACAGCGTGTGCCAAGATAGGCCGTTATGGTGGTGATGAATTTGTGGTGTTCTCTTGTTTTGATGATAAAGATAGCGTTGTTAGCTTCTACCACGGTTTAGAGAAAACACTACAACAAGCGCTTTATATTAATGATGTGCAGTTCTCAGTCAGTGTAGGTCTTGCTTGTGAAAAAGATCCACAGGGGTTAGAGCAGTTGATCGCACAAGCTGATAAGAACATGTACCAAATCAAACAAGCTAAATCCAAGCAGTAGTAGATTGTAAAAAGAGTCGTGAATTAGGAAATACTAATGAGTGAAAATATCTGCCCTAAGTGTCAGTCAGAGCTTGGCTGGGACGGACAATACCACTGTGAAAGTTGTCAGGTACATTTTACTAAAGTAGGGTTCTGCCCAGAGTGCAGCAGCCAGTTAGAGAAACTTCAAGCCTGTGGTGCCGCGAGCTATTTTTGTAACGGTGACTGTAACGAGCTTAAATCTAAGTCGAGAGTAAAGTTCGAGTTCCAAGTTGCGGACTAGCTTGAAAGCGATAACAGTAAGTATCGTAACCATAGCTTTCATTAAGAGGCCCAATACCTATGTATTGGGCCTTTTTTGTGCCCATTCTGGGGTTATGTATCATCTTGGGTCATTCTTATTGTCACTGCACCAGTATGAAACATAGTTACATGGTTGCTATGCACGCTATTGGTGTGGTTTGTTTTTAAATCTATTTAATACAATCACTTATGTTTTTAATGGTTACTTATTGAGTTTGGCACTCTTCTTGTAACTCTGTAATTGAATAACAAAAATACAATTATGGAGTACTATCATGAACAAGGTGTTCAATTTATCGCTAGCTGCACTGTGTACAACACTTTCATTTTCTTCTGCATCAGTGTTTGCGGCTGACGAGACCATAAAGGTCGGCGTTCTACATTCACTATCTGGCACCATGGCGATCAGTGAAACCACACTGAAAGATACCGTGTTAATGCTCATCGAAGAGCAGAACAAAAAGGGCGGCTTGCTAGGTAAAAAGCTTGAGCCTGTAGTCGTTGACCCTGCATCAAACTGGCCGCTATTTGCTGAGAAAGCGCGTGAGCTGATCGAAAAAGAGAAAGTGGATGTGGTGTTCGGTGGTTGGACATCGGTATCACGTAAATCCATGCTGCCTGTCTTTGAAGAGCTCAACAGCATCCTTTTCTACCCAGTACAGTATGAAGGTGAAGAGTCGTCGAAAAACGTTTTCTACACTGGCGCAGCGCCAAACCAACAAGCAATTCCTGCTGTGGATTACTTGATGGAAGAGCTGGAAGTTGAGCGTTGGGTTCTAGCAGGCACGGATTACGTTTACCCACGCACCACCAACAAGATCCTTGAAGCCTACCTAAAAGATAAAGGTGTCGCAGAAGAAGACATCATGATCAACTACACGCCATTTGGTCACTCTGATTGGCAGTCTATTGTTTCAGATATCAAGAAGTTCGGTGAAGCGGGCAAGAAAACCGCTGTGGTTTCTACTGTGAACGGCGATGCGAACGTCCCATTCTATAAAGAACTGGGCGCACAAGGCATTTCATCTGAAGACATCCCAGTTATTGCATTCTCTGTTGGTGAAGAAGAACTGTCAGGTATGGATACCGAACCACTGGTTGGCCACCTTGCGGCTTGGAACTACTTCATGAGTGTTGATACTGAAGCCAATGAAGAGTTCGTTGAAACGTGGCAGTCATTCATCAAGAGTGAAAAGCGTGTCACCAACGACCCAATGGAAGCGCACTATGTTGGCTTCAATATGTGGGCGCAAGCGGTAACCAACGCGGGCACAACCGATCCTGAATCTGTGCAAGATGCCTTGATTGGCGTGTCTGTTCCTAACCTTTCGGGCGGCTACTCAACCATGCTGCCAAACCACCACATCACTAAACCAGTCCTGATCGGTGAAATCCAAGATGATGGTCAATTCGATATCGTTTGGGAAACCACAGGTCTCGTTGCGGGTGACGCTTGGTCGAGTTACCTGCCTGAATCAGCGAAGCTGTTCTCTAGCTGGTCTAAGCCATTCTCATGTGGTGCGTTTAACGTCGAAACCAAGAAGTGTTCTGGCGGTAACTAGAGCGTTAATTTAGGAGCATTGAGCCTCCTTGTTTGCGAAGAAAGCATCTGTGTAAGAGGTGTAGCAAACGGAAGGCTCATCGTTTCAACTAACAATAATTCTCCAAATGTCCACTGAGCAAAAATAACAATATCTAGCTAGGTGGATTAAGGAAGCAGGGATGAAAAACGTATTGAACGTACTTAAGGCGCTATTGCTTATGGCAGTCAGTGCTCAGTTGGCTTTTGCTGGAATAACGGATGAAGCTAGCTTTACCAAGGCGCTAGTTGGTAAGAAAACATCGGATAAAGAATTAGCTATTGATTGGGTGATTGAGACGCAAACGGAAGATGTGTCGAAACCTATTCTGGATGGTTGGTTAAACGGAAACCTTTACTATTTTAGTGACAAACAGAGCGAGCAATACAAACAGCTCTACCTCATTCAAAGCATCAAAACAGCGACGTCAGCTCAGTCTGTATGGGATGATTCAACGCTGAATATCGAGAATGCGAGACAGTTTAAAAAGGTTCGCGTGAATAACAAACTTCGTGGGATCTTACGTGGTGAAATTGCCTCGATTGGCTTAAACAGTAGCAATCCAGATGTGCGTTATCAGGCGGTCTCTGATCTATTGGGAACCAAAGATGCCGATATCATTAACCGCCTGTCCGAGCTGAGAGCAAATGAGCCCGAGACTAAGGTCGCTGATCTCATGGACCTCTCACTCGCGATTTATACTTCTCTGGATAGTAGTGCTGCTACACAAGCTCGTGTGGCTTCAATTGAACGAGTTAGCGACTTCAAACAATCCGTCGTGCTAAGGACGCTAAACCAACTGCTCAACAGCGAGCAAGATCCAAAAGTATTGGCCGCGGCAGAGCGTGCTCTTGATAGTTATCAACAGAGCCAAGCACTGTACTCGGGCGTTGAGACCGTATTCTTCGGCTTGAGTTTAGGTTCGGTATTAGTGCTGGCAGGTATAGGCTTGGCGATCACCTTTGGCGTGATGGGCGTGATCAACATGGCTCATGGCGAGCTGATCATGATTGGCGCATACACCACCTATGTATTGCAGTTATTGATGCCTAATCACATAGGTTTAGCGCTGATTCTCTCTATTCCGGCAGCGTTTATTGTTTCTGGTTTGGTCGGTATTGCGATTGAGCGAAGTGTGATTCGTCACCTTTACGGACGCCCATTGGAAACCTTACTCGCAACCTTCGGTATCAGCTTGATCTTGCAACAAGCCGTTCGCTCTATTTTCTCTCCATTAAATCGTTCAGTGAGCACACCTGAATGGATGTCTGGCGCACTGCAATTGAACCCAATGTTGTCTCTGACCTACAACCGTTTATATATCATCTTGTTCTGTGGTTTGGTGTTTATGGGCTTGTTGATGGTTCTTAAGAAAACGCCGCTAGGTTTACAGGTTCGTGCGGTTTCTCAAAACCGTGGTATGGCGCGTGCGATGGGTATTCGATCTGAACGAGTTGATGCGATGACCTTCGGTTTAGGTTCTGGCGTTGCCGGTGTTGCGGGTGTGGCACTGTCTCAACTGACGAACGTTGGCCCGAATATGGGGCAGGCGTACATCATCGATTCTTTCATGGTGGTGGTGTTCGGCGGAGTCGGCAACTTGTGGGGAACACTCGTCGCAGGTCTGAGTCTTGGTTTGTTCAATAAGATCTTAGAGCCATGGGCTGGCGCTGTACTCGCCAAGATTTTAGTACTGGTTTTCATCATTCTATTTATTCAAAAACGCCCACGCGGATTGTTCCCGCAGCGTGGTCGTGCGGCTGAAGGTTAAGGACAACATCATGCAGTCTAAATCATTTGTACTTTCGGCGATGCGTGGTGACAAAGGTGGGCAACTAACCATCCTTGCCATTCTTGCAGCCGTGATTCTTATCCCACTGGCTAACACCATGTTGCCAAGTGGGCATCCACTTCATGTTGAGACTTTTACTATCTCACTGATGGGCAAATACCTGAGTTACGCAATGTTGGCGTTGGCACTCGATCTTGTATGGGGCTATCTCGGAATACTGAGCCTAGGCCATGGCGCTTTCTTTGCACTTGGTGGTTATGCGATGGGCATGTACCTGATGCGTCAGATTGGTGACCGTGGGGTTTATGGTGATCCTATCCTGCCTGATTTCATGGTGTTCCTTGATTGGTCTGCGTTGCCGTGGTTTTGGCAGGGCTTTGATCAGTTCTGGTTCGCTTGTCTGATGGTGGTGTTGGTGCCGGGCGCATTGGCTTATTTGTTCGGTTATTTGGCTTTCCGCTCTCGCGTGTCTGGTGTTTATCTTTCGATCATGACTCAAGCATTAACTTACGCCTTGATGCTGGCGTTCTTCCGCAATGAGATGGGCTTTGGTGGCAACAACGGGCTGACGGACTTTAAAGACATCATCGGCCTGAGTTTACAGAGTGATGCGGTCAAGATTGGTCTGTTTGTCGTGACGGGTATCTCGCTCATTCTCAGTTACATCGTCTGTCGCATGGTAGTGACCAGTCGATTGGGGCGTGTGGCACTGGCGATTCGTGATACCGAGTCTCGCACTCGCTTTATGGGTTACGACGTCGATGGCATCAAGCTATGGGTATTTGTACTGTCTGCGGTTATCGCAGGTATTGCGGGTGCTTTATACGTTCCTCAAGTCGGCATCATCAACCCTGGAGAGTTTGCACCGCTTAACTCGATTGAGATTGTGGTTTGGGTTGCCTTGGGCGGTCGCGCCACTCTGTTTGGTGCCATCGTTGGTGCGCTGATCATCAACTACGCCAAGAGCTGGTTTACGGTCGAGTTCCCTGAGGTGTGGCTTTTCGCTCTCGGTGGTCTATTCGTTCTCTCGACCATGTACTTCCCACAGGGTGTGATTGGTTTTGTCAGTGAAAAGTGGCAACAGCTACGCAAAGCATCGAATTCACAAGACGCAGGACAAGAGCAGGATGATCAGCATAAAGCTAAGGAGGTGATCGCATGACTAAATTCAACAACGTGAAGGAATCGGTTCAGGCGTTCACTCGTCG
The DNA here is from genome assembly GCF_013114585.1 of Vibrio sp. 99K-1. Taxonomy (NCBI): domain Bacteria; kingdom Pseudomonadati; phylum Pseudomonadota; class Gammaproteobacteria; order Vibrionales; family Vibrionaceae; genus Vibrio; species Vibrio sp. 99K-1. The sequence goes on along the minus strand of NZ_VTXF01000007.1, from coordinate 142,866 downwards.
AGATGAAGTCTTCGATTACCTCAAGCCCGATATTCATCCCGCGATCGATACCCGTCATAACGTGCTGCTGTATGTAGAAGGGGTGAATAAGAACTTCGATGGCTTCCAAGCGATTAACGACCTCAATCTCTACATCAAAGAGGGCGAACTGCGCTGCATCATCGGCCCTAATGGCGCAGGTAAAACCACCATGATGGACATCATCACCGGGAAAACTAAGCCAGATACCGGAGAAGTGTGGTTAGGTTCGAACATCAATCTACTTAAGATGAACGAAGCTGAAATTGCTAATGCAGGTGTTGGGCGTAAGTTCCAAAAGCCGACCGTGATTGAGTGTTTAACCGTGTGGCAGAACCTTGAGTTGGCGATGGCGGGCGATCGCTCTGTGTGGGCAACTTTCACCGCCGTGATGTCTGGTGAGCAGAAAGACAAACTCACCTCGGTACTAGAGCTTATTCACCTCAAAGACGAAGCCGCAAACTTGGCGGGCAATCTGTCTCATGGACAAAAACAGTGGTTAGAGATCGGTATGTTGCTGATGCAAAACCCTAAGCTATTGCTGGTGGATGAACCCGTTGCAGGTATGACTCACCAAGAAATGGACCGCACCGCTGAACTTCTTAACTCGCTGGCAGGTAAGCACTCGGTGGTTGTAGTTGAACACGATATGGATTTCGTTCGTTCGATTGCTAGCCACATCACCGTGCTTCATCAAGGTCACGTGTTGGCAGAAGGCACCATGGATCAAGTGCAGGCTCACCCTGAAGTTAAACAAGTTTATCTCGGAGAATAGGATGTTAGAGGTTAAATCAGTTAATCAATATTACGGTGAGAGCCACACGTTATGGGATTTGGATATGCAGATCCCAGAAGGAAAATGCACGGTGTTAATGGGGCGCAACGGTGTCGGTAAAACCACCTTGCTGCAATGCATTATGGGGTTGGTGAAGGTTGAAAGCGGTGACATTTCTTTATCGGGTGAGTCACTTTTGAAAACCGATGCCGAGGACCGCCCACGCCAAGGGATCGGCTATGTACCACAAGGTCGCCAGATCTTCCCAATGCTCACTGTTCAAGAAAATCTAGAGGTCGGTTTACCGATTCGTAAAAAGGGTGACCGCAAGATCCCTGAATTCATCTTCGATATTTTCCCAGTGTTAAAAGAGATGCTACATCGTCGCGGTGGTGATTTATCGGGTGGCCAGCAGCAACAGCTAGCGATTGGGCGTGCGCTGGTGGTTAATCCAAAGCTATTGATCTTGGATGAGCCGACGGAGGGTATTCAACCCAATATTGTGCAAGAGATTGGCGACATCATTCGCATGCTCAACGAGAAAATGGGGCTCACGGTTCTGTTGGTTGAACAGAAGCTGCCGTTTGCAAGAAAGGTCGGTGACCGTTTTTGTATTCTCGACCGTGGACGCCAAGTGGCAGAAGGTGAAATGACAGGGCTCGATGAGTCTTTGATTAAGGAGTACCTAACCGTATGAATTCTCTCTTTTCTCCGAATGAAGTAAGCAAGGCTTCTTTAGTAGAAGCACTGTCTCTGAATGAGACCATCGAACAAGATATTCGTGATGGTTGGCAAGCGAATTTAAACCTCACCTTTGTCGATCGTGGTGATAAAACCGTATTAAAGAATCGTCAGCAGTCTGGTCCGCTTGCGGTGCAACGCCCCCTGTATCCTGATGGGGAAACGTGTCACACCTACTTACTCCATCCCCCCGGCGGAGTGGTAGGTGGTGACACTCTCAATATTAACGTGAATCTTGAGCACGGTGCTCACGCGTTGATTACTACACCTGGTGCGACCAAGTTCTATCGTTCCAACAACAAGTACGCCAAGCAGAAGCAAACCTTACGTGTGGAGAAAGGGGCTCGCTTGGAGTGGATGCCGCAAGAGAACATCTTTTTCCCCAATGCACATGTTCGACTCGATACTGAAATACGCCTAGAAAAGGGTGCACAGTTTTGGGGGTGGGAGATGCACTGTTTTGGACGGCCTGCACAGAATGAGGGATTTGAGCATGGTCACCTCGTCGGGAAAACGGAAATCTATCTTGATAATCAACTGCTTCTTACGGAAGGATTTAACTTTCACGGTGGTAATAAGTTGATGATAAATATGGGGTTACTTGACTATTCTATGATGGGAACCTTTTATCTCACCTCAAATGAGAAGCAAGATTTAGAGTTGGTACAGAGCTTGCTCTTATCTATTACACAGCAAGCTTCACAGCAATCAGACTCATCGAAAATGTCGAGTGACCCCACATTAATATTGGGCGCGACACAAATAGAAGGATTGATTGTGGTGCGAGCTTTGGGCAATTGGAGTGAAGATATTCTCCAGGCCTTTGGTCAGATATGGCAAGCAACTCGCTCTCATTTGTATGGTACGACTCCTGATTTACCAAGGATTTGGGCGACTTAGCGATTAGCCCTATTTGTACCGAGGGTGACTTCCGGCCCTCGGTACATTTTTTCAAGCTTGCTGTGACTGAATCCCACTTACTGCTCATGCGTTTCTGAGCAATAAGAAAACAACACTAACAGCGGGCGGCTAAATGGAATTAACACCAAGAGAAAAAGATAAGCTACTTATCTTCTGCGCAGGAATGCTGGCACAGCAGCGCAAACAAAAAGGCTTAAAACTCAACTATCCAGAATCTATTGCGCTGATCAGCAGTGCCATTCTAGAAGGTGCCCGTGAGGGAAAAACCGTTTCGGAACTGATGGATTTTGGACGCACACTGCTTACCGTCGATGACGTTATGGAGGGAATCCCTTCCATGATCCCAGATGTACAAGTCGAAGCGACTTTCCCCGATGGCACCAAATTGGTGACCGTTCATGAACCTATCGTTTAGGGAGAAGTAGTATGGCTGGTTCCACCAAACAATATTCAGGCTTAGTTCCCGGGCAAGTCGAAACCGCTCCGGGCAACATTACTTTAAATGAAGGCCGAGACACGACGTCGGTTAAGGTGCAAAACATTGGCGACCGTCCTGTGCAAATTGGCTCTCATTACCATTTCTATGAAGCAAACCCTTCTTTGATATTTGACCGAGAAGCCACTAAAGGGTTTCGACTCAATATCCCGGCAGGTACTGCCACCCGTTTTGAACCGGGTCAGTCACGTAGCGTCGAGTTAGTGCGCTACGCCGGTAAGTTAGAGATTTATGGCTTCCAAGGAAAGGTGATGGGCAAGCTCTAAGCGCTCCCATAGAAAGAATTAAAACAACAAAGGATTAGATCATGGCGACGATATCCAAACAGGCTTATGCCGAAATGTTTGGGCCTACAGTCGGTGACCGAGTGCGTCTTGCTGACACCGATTTGTGGCTAGAAGTTGAAAAGGATTACACCGTATATGGTGATGAAGTGAAGTTTGGCGGCGGTAAAGTGATTCGTGATGGACAGGGGCAAAGCCAACGTCCAAGTGCCGAAACACCTGACTTGGTGATCACTAACGCGATTGTGTTGGACTATTGGGGCATAGTAAAAGCCGATGTCGCCATCAAAGATGGACGAGTTCAAGCGTTGGGTAAAGCGGGTAACCCAGACGTTCAGCCGGGCGTCGATATAGTCATTGGCCCGGGCACGGAAATTTTGGCAGGTGAAGGTTCGATCCTGACGGCTGGCGGTATCGATTCACACATTCACTTTATCTGCCCACAACAGATTGAAGAGGCGCTGGCGTCGGGTGTGACGACCATGATAGGTGGTGGTACTGGGCCAAACACAGGCACCAATGCGACGACCTGTACACCTGGTCCGTGGAACATGCACCGTATGTTGGAGTCGCTCGACCAATTCCCAATGAACTTTGGTTTACTCGGGAAAGGCAATGCTAGCCAACCGGAAGCATTGCGTGAACAAGTCGCAGCCGGCGCAGTGGGCTTGAAGTTACATGAAGACTGGGGAACAACACCTGCATCAATTGACACTTGCTTGAGTGTTGCTGACGAGATGGACGTACAAGTTGCGATTCACACAGACACCTTGAATGAGTCAGGCTTTGTTGAATCGACTTTGGGTGCGATCGGTGATCGCGTAATTCACACCTACCACACCGAAGGCGCGGGTGGTGGCCATGCTCCCGATATTATCCGCGCTGCAGGCGAGCCCAACGTTCTGCCTTCTTCTACCAACCCAACACGACCTTACACGGTCAATACAGTTGATGAGCACTTGGATATGTTGATGGTGTGTCACCACCTTTCTCCATCGATTGCTGAAGACGTTGCGTTCGCTGAATCGCGTATCCGCCGTGAAACCATTGCTGCAGAAGACATTCTTCATGATTTAGGTGCCTTTTCGATGATCGCCTCTGACTCGCAAGCAATGGGGCGCGTAGGCGAGGTGGTGACTCGAACTTGGCAAACCGCACACAAGATGAAGGTGCAGCGTGGCAGCCTAAAAGAAGATTCCGACTACAGCGATAACTTCCGTCTTCGTCGCTACGTTGCAAAGTACACCATTAACCCAGCCATCACTCACGGTATGGCGCATGAAATCGGTTCGATTGAAGAAGGCAAACTGGCGGATCTTGTTTTATGGAAACCGGCTTTCTTTGGTGTAAAGCCAAGTGTGATTCTGAAAGGCGGCATGATCGCGATGGCACCGATGGGCGACCCTAATGCCTCTATTCCAACACCTCAGCCCGTTCACTACCGCTCTATGTTTGGTAGCTATGGCAAGGCGTGTCAGAACACATCGATGCTATTTGTTTCCAAAGAAGCCAAAGCACAGAACATCGATAAGCAGTTGGGACTAAAGAGCCTGATTGGTGTAGTCAGCAACTGCCGAAACATCAGTAAGGCTGACATGAAGCTGAACGATTGGATGCCAAAGATTGAAGTCGACTCTCAGACGTATCAAGTACGTGCTGACAGTGAATTGCTGACGTGTGAGCCGGCTGAAGAACTGCCAATGGCACAGCGATATTTTCTATTTTGATAGCTCGGCTGAAGCTCGTATTTTAGCTCTTGGCTGAAGACTCTTATTTTGAACGTTATAAATCTCACAAGGAGATTGAGGTAATAGCATGATTGAACTTACTCAAATTCAAGCGGAGTTGAACACGGCTCCAGATGGCTTTTTAAGCCTACCGATCGATAGCCGCATCAAAAGCCGCCTTAAGGTGACATTGGATGATGGCCGTGATGCAGGGTTGTTTCTACCACGCGGTCATATCTTGCGTGGCGGAGAACAATTAACTAGTGAGTGTGGCTTAACTGTTGAAGTAAAAGCGGCGCCGGAAACCGTGTCGACCGTTTACTGTGAAGACTCGCATCTGTTAACTCGTGTTGCTTATCACCTTGGCAACCGACATGTGCCACTGCAAGTCGAGGCGGGCTGGGTGCGTTATCAACACGACCATGTTTTGGACGAAATGGTTGAAGGTTTGGGCGCGACAGTGACTACTGAAAAGCAACCCTTTGAACCTGAAGGTGGCGCTTATGGTGGTCGCTCTGGCGGTCATCACCACCATCATTAATCGAGTCATTTGAGACACATTAATTTATAAACACAACAACGATAAGAATAACGCAAGGATTACGCGATGAACTTTAAATACGCTACAGGCTTAACTACATTAACAATCGCTTCGCTAACAACACCAACGTTGGCTTTCGCTCACCCAGGGCATGATCACGGTTCTCACTCATTTTTATCTGGCTTAACACACCCAGTAACTGGCGTTGACCATCTTATTATGCTGGTGGCATTTGGTATGTTGATTGGCGCGCTCTCTTATTCAAACAAGGTTAAATCCGCTTTAGTCGGTGGTGGTCTTGTCTCTCTTATGGCGGGCCTATTAGTGGGCAAAGTGTTGGGCTTCTCTGTGGTTGTCGAGCCAGCAATCATCGCCTCTCTATTCGCAGTAAGCTTGTGCTTGTGGCATGTGTTCTCTCCGTCAACCACCAAGGTCAATACTGTGCTAGCGGTTTCAATCGGCTTCCTATTCTTCCACGGTTACGCACACGGAGTTGAAGCAGCATCTGGCCTCGCGCAGTTCGCTGCGGGTATGGGTATCACGGCATTTGGTCTGATTGCCGCAGGCTACTTCGTGGGTAAAGCATTGTATTCCAAGTGGGCTTCAGTGGGTGTTGCTTCGTTGAGTGCGCTGTTTTTGATGGCGGCTTAAATTGATCAAAAGGAGATAAGCATGCAAGCAACAGCGAATGTCGCGAGCTATCGCCTATTTCAATTGATAAGTCCATCGCTGCCTATCGGTGGTTTCACCTACTCACAAGGTTTAGAACTAGCGGTCGAAACTGGGTGGGTGACCGACCGTAGCAGCATGGAGCAGTGGCTAAATACCATCGTCAGCTCTAGTGTTGCGACTTTGGAACTGCCTATCTTAGAGCGCCTTTATCATGCTCTAGAAAAAGGTGAACTCGATGAGATTGAGCATTGGTGCAATTACTTGTACTCAAGCCGTGAAACCAGTGAATTACGAGCAGAAGAAAAGCAGCGTGGGCTGGCGCTAAACACCTTGCTAAAGCGATTAGATATCGATATTTCGGAAGTGGAGTCGATTGATAGCCACCCAAACCAGCTATTAGGAATGTGTATCGCGGCTCAACATTGGAACATTGATTTGGAAAGCCTCAAGCAGGGTTATCTATGGAGCTGGCTTGAAAATATCGTTACTGCAGGCGTCAAGCTGGTGCCTTTAGGGCAGACAGATGGACAGTTAGCACTGATTAATATCACCAACACCTTTCCTGAAGTGATTGAAAAAGCACGCACGATGGAAGATTGGATGGTGGGCAGCTTCTCGCCCTCAATGGCACTAGCGAGCTCGTTGCATGAAACACAATACACAAGACTATTTCGTTCCTAGTGCTGAGTGCGAACGAGATAGTAGAAAGAACATAAGGAACAAGACTATGGAAAGTTATAAGCAACCCCTTCGAATTGGTATCGGTGGCCCGGTTGGCTCTGGTAAAACCGCGCTGCTTGAGGTGCTGTGTAAAGCAATTCGCGACAAGCTCAATATCGCGGTCGTGACTAATGACATCTACACCCAAGAAGATGCAAAGATCCTCACTCGAGCAGAAGCTTTAGAGCCTGACCGTATTATCGGTGTGGAAACGGGCGGTTGCCCGCACACCGCGATTCGTGAAGATGCGTCGATGAACCTTGCAGCAGTTGAAGAGCTGGCAAAACTACACAAGAACCTTGATGTGGTATTCGTAGAAAGTGGCGGCGATAACCTGAGTGCGACGTTCAGCCCAGAGCTTGCTGACCTGACCATCTATGTAATTGACGTTGCAGAAGGGGAGAAGATCCCACGTAAAGGCGGCCCGGGTATTACTCGCTCGGATCTGTTGGTGATTAACAAGATTGATTTAGCGCCGTATGTTGGTGCGTCTCTAGAAGTGATGGAGCAAGACACGCAACGTATGCGTCCAACCAAGCCGTTTGTGTTTACCAACCTCAAAGAGAGCAAAGGTTTAGACACCATCATCAACTTTATCGTGACCGAAGGTATGTTAACTCTGAAAGAGCCAGAGAAGACAAGCTAGTCACTCGCAGCTCCTGATTATTCCCCCCATAAGCAAAAGCCCTATCAAATCTGATAGGGCTTTCTAATTGAGTGCAGATTAGCTGCTTACGCTTTTGCTGTTTTCTGGGTCACTTGCGATTCAATCACGCCATCTTCCACCTGAGTGGTGATCACTTCACCGACTTCGACATCGTTAATCGATGACACAGTCTTGCTCGAAGCTGAATGAGTAATGCTGTAACCACGCTTTAGGGTTGCCAGTGGACTAACGGTCTCTAACTTCTCAGCGGCCATTGCGAGCTGGTGGCGAGTGGTGAGCAGCGTCTTATCCATCGCATCCAATAGCTTTTGCTCTGAACGCTGCAGATGCAGTTTTTGTTCACCCAAGCGCTTAACTGGCGAATTCAATTGAAGCTGATGTTGCTTACGTTCGACACGCTGTGCATGCTGCTTTAGGTATTGAGCCATACCGCGACGCAGACGCATATCTAGATCATCAAGTTGCTGGCTTTGCTTTTGCAGTTGGTAGCTTGGGTGCTGTCTTTCTAAGCGGTGTTTCAATGCTTGAGTCGATTGCGCTTGCTTGATTAATACGTGGCGAATCGCACTGACTAAGCGAGCACGTTTAGAGGCAAAAGCTTGTTCTTTATGACTGTTGTCACGGCTAACCAATTCAGCAGCAGCTGATGGAGTAGGGGCGCGCATATCGGCAACGAAATCGGCAATAGTAACATCCACTTCGTGACCAACGGCGCTGATGATCGGGATTTGGCTAGCGGCAATAGTGCGAGCAACGATCTCGTTGTTGAAGCACCATAGGTCTTCCAGTGAGCCGCCACCACGGCCGACGATTAACACATCACACTCATTACGCTCATTGGCACGTCCAATCGCCTGAGCAATCTGAATCGCCGCCTCTTCGCCTTGAACCATGGTTGGGTACACCACCACAGGTAACGAAGGATCACGGCGCTTAAGTACGTCCAAGATATCGTAGAGAGCGGCACCGGTTTTAGAGGTGACAACACCAACGCGCTTTGGATGCTCAGGAAGAGCTTGCTTACTCGATTGAGCGAACAGCCCTTCAGCGGCAAGGTTCATCTTCAGCTTTTCAAATTCTTGCTGAAGTTTACCGTCACCTTCTGGCTGCATACTTTCGATGATAAGTTGATAGTCACCGCGTGGCTCATAGAGAGACAGGCGAGCTTTGACTAATACTTGATTGCCGTTCTGAGGCTTAAAGGTGACTCGGCGGTTATTGCCACGAAACATGGCGCACTTAACTTGAGCGCGAGAATCTTTAAGGGTGAGGTACCAGTGACCAGAGACAGGTGCAGAGAAGTTTGAGATTTCACCAACGAGCCACACTATTCCCATTTCGTTTTCTAATAGGAGACGAACCTCTGAGTTGAGGCGAGAAACAGTAAAGATGTTTGGATTAGTCATAGAAGCACTATCTTTCCTTGCAGGAAGGTCTTTCTTGTAATCTCACAGGGCGTGAGTATGGAAGATAGCGGCAATATAATACATATCAAGGGGGTAAATGCAAATTAAAAATACAAAAATGTGTAGCCAAGCGATTTCCCCGTGCGTATAATCCCTCCGCAATATCTAATCCAAAGCACTTCATTATGCGAAACGATGAAGTCGGATTTTTCTTTCTACTCCTCAATTGTGAGATATTGCAAATGCTAAGAATTGCCAAAGAAGCGCTGACATTCGATGACGTACTACTCGTGCCAGCTCACTCCACTGTTCTCCCAAACACAGCTGATCTTCGCACTCAGTTGACCAAAAACATTTCACTGAACATCCCTATGATTTCTGCGTCGATGGATACCGTGACGGAAGCTCGTCTGGCTATCGCACTCGCGCAAGAAGGTGGCATTGGCTTTATCCACAAGAACATGTCTATCGAGCAACAAGCTGAAATGGTTCGCCAGGTTAAAATTTACGAAGCAGGTGTGGTTTCTCATCCTGTAACTGTAAGCCCTGACGCAACGATTGCTGACGTTGTTGCCCTGACTGAGAAGCACGGTTTTGCTGGCTTCCCTGTAGTGACTGAAACAAACGAACTGGTTGGTATCATTACTGGCCGTGACGTTCGCTTTGTAACAGACCTTTCTAAGAAAGTTGACGTAGTAATGACGCCTAAATCGCGTCTAGCTTCTGTTAAAGAAGGTGCAACTCGCGAAGAAGTTCAAGAGAAAATGCACGAAGCACGTGTTGAAAAAGTACTTGTTGTAAATGATGACTTCCAACTAACAGGAATGATCACTGCAAAAGACTTCCACAAAGCAGAACGTAAACCAAACGCTTGTAAAGATGAGCGCGGCAGCCTACGTGTAGGTGCAGCTGTTGGTGCTGGTGCTGGTAATGAAGAGCGTGTTGCTGCTCTTGTTGAAGCTGGCGTAGACGTTCTACTTATCGACTCTTCACACGGTCACTCTGAAGGCGTACTTAACCGTATCCGTGAAACTCGCGCTGCATACCCAGATCTACAAATCATCGGTGGTAACGTAGCAACTGGCGCTGGCGCTCGTGCTCTTATCGAAGCGGGTGTAAGTGCAGTTAAAGTTGGTATCGGCCCTGGTTCTATCTGTACAACTCGTATCGTTACTGGTGTTGGTGTTCCTCAAGTAACAGCAATCGCAGACGCAGCGGAAGTTGCAAACGAATACGGTATTCCAGTAATCGCAGATGGCGGTATCCGTTTCTCTGGTGATATCTGTAAAGCTATCGTTGCTGGCGCATCTTGTGTGATGGTTGGTTCAATGTTCGCGGGTACTGAAGAAGCACCAGGTGAGGTTATCCTTTACAACGGTCGTTCTTACAAGTCTTACCGTGGTATGGGTTCTCTTGGCGCTATGTCTCAAGGTTCTTCTGACCGTTACTTCCAATCTGACAACGCTGCAGACAAGCTTGTTCCAGAAGGTATTGAAGGTCGTATCGCATACAAAGGTCGTCTAAAAGAGATCGTTCACCAACAAATGGGTGGTCTACGCTCGAGCATGGGCCTAACAGGTTCTGCGACGATTGAAGACATGCGTACTAAAGCTGAGTTTGTTCGTATCTCTGGTGCGGGCATGAAAGAATCTCACGTACACGATGTTCAAATCACTAAAGAAGCACCTAACTACCGTTTAGGTTAATAATACGTCCAAACGTTTGAATAATGTGCTGATTAAGTCGGCACATTATTTTATCTACCGTCTGTTTTGCTGAAAGCCTGATTTTCTTAAAACACGAGGTTAAAGATATCCAACGAAAACGTTTGCTTTATTTCTTGAAGAGTTAATCAGAGGTGAGTAAACTCGCCTCCGTTTGATCACATAGCCAATAAGACTGCTTAAAATGACTAAAAATATTCATGACCAACGTATTCTAATTCTAGACTTCGGTTCTCAATACACACAGCTAGTTGCTCGTCGTATTCGTGAGATCGGTGTTTACTGTGAACTTTGGAGCTGGGACGTAGACGAAGCGGATATTCGTGAATTCAATCCAGACGGTATCATCCTATCTGGTGGCCCTGAAAGTGTAACGGAAGAGAACTCTCCACGTGCACCTCAGTACGTGTTTGATTCAGGTGTTCCTGTATTTGGTATCTGCTACGGCATGCAAACTATGGCTGAGCAACTTGGCGGCAAAGTAGCAACGTCTACTGAGCGTGAGTTCGGCTACGCAGCGGTACAAGTAACTGGCGAATCAGCACTTTTCGCTGACCTTGAGTCTACTCAAGATGTTTGGATGAGCCACGGTGACAAAGTGGTTGAGATCCCAGCTGATTTCACAAAGATCGCTGAAACAGACACTTGCCCATACGCAGCAATGGCAAACGAAGAGAAGAAATACTTCGGTGTTCAATTCCACCCAGAAGTAACACACACTAAGAACGGCCTGAAAATGCTTGAGAACTTCGTTCTTAACGTTTGTGGTTGTGAAGGTCTGTGGACTTCAGCTTCAATCATTGAAGATGCAGTTGCACGTATTAAAGAGCAAGTAGGTGACGACGAAGTTATCCTTGGTCTTTCTGGTGGTGTTGATTCATCAGTAGTTGCAATGCTTGCTCACCGCGCTATCGGTGACAAACTAACGTGTGTATTCGTAGATAACGGCCTTCTTCGTCTGAACGAAGCTGATCAAGTTATGGAGATGTTTGGCAACAAGTTTGGCCTAAACATCATCAAGGTTGATGCTGAAGATCGTTTCCTTAAAGCACTTGAAGGTGAAGCTGAGCCAGAAGCTAAGCGTAAGATCATCGGTCACGTATTCGTAGATATCTTCGATGAAGAGTCTAAGAAACTGTCTAATGCTAAGTGGCTTGCTCAAGGTACTATCTACCCAGACGTAATCGAGTCTGCTGCATCTAAGACTGGTAAAGCACACGTAATCAAATCTCACCACAACGTTGGTGGCCTTCCTGATGATATGGAAATGGGTCTTGTTGAGCCTCTACGTGAGCTGTTTAAAGATGAAGTACGTAAGATCGGTCTAGAACTTGGTCTTCCATACAACATGCTTTACCGCCACCCATTCCCGGGTCCAGGTCTAGGTGTTCGCGTTCTTGGTGAAATCAAGAAAGAGTACTGTGATCTACTGCGTCGCGCAGATGCTATCTTCATTGAAGAGCTTCACGCTGCTGACCTTTACCACAAAGTATCTCAAGCATTCACGGTATTCCTACCAGTACGTTCAGTTGGCGTAATGGGCGATGGCCGTAAGTACGATTGGGTTGTATCTCTACGTGCTGTAGAAACGATCGACTTCATGACTGCTCACTGGGCACACCTACCATACGACTTCCTAGGTAAGGTATCTAACCGTATTATCAACGAAGTTAACGGCATTTCACGTGTTGTTTACGATATTTCTGGTAAGCCACCAGCAACTATCGAATGGGAATAATCTCTTAGAGATTTAACCAAGGTTGATTAACATCTTAAAAGCCTCGAACTCAGTTCGGGGCTTTTTTATTTCTAACACCCGTAGGTAATGGTCGTGGTTTGAGGGTTGCTTAATGAGTGTAAGAAACCAAATCAGTTGGAAACTAGATATCAGCTCAAGAAACCATGAGACGCGTTGTTACCTTCAACTATACATAAAAATATCACTCGCACTTTTTATAAATTCATACAGCAACGGCTAGGCCATTTCACGTGTGAAGCATACTCTTTGATGGACTTATTAAGGACAGATAAGAGAATCCATCATGTTAAAAATCAAATATTTGGCGACAGTACTGGGCTGCACCTTGGCAGCGCAAAGTCATGCGTCTTTGAACATTCAACCTGATCCGCAAAACCCGAATGGTTACCTTGTTGAAAAATCGGCATTACAAGCTGCTGAACAAGCAAAAACCTCGGACCCTATGTATGCGATCTGGTCACAGGCTCTACAAACTCGTTCGAACACCATCGTTGAAGCGATTGAACCCGGTTTATCTTCCAACCCTGAGAACGTAAAGCGAGTAGAGCGCGTATTCCCTCAATCTGAATGGGACTTCCTTACTCAGATGGCAGCCCCTGAATACACTTACACTCGCTTTCTACGTGCGATTGGTAAATTCCCTGCGTTCTGTGGAGAGTACACTGATGGCCGCGACTCTGATGCCATCTGTAAGAAATCCATCATCACAGCCTTTGCTCATTTCTCTCAAGAGACGGGCGGCCACATCGCGATAGATAATACTTCTGATAACCCGTTGGGTTTAGTAGAGTGGCAGCAAGCGTTAGTCCATGTTCGTGAAATGGGTTGGTCTGAAGGGCAAGAAGGTTACACCACAGGTTGTGGTCAGAATGATTGGCAAAATGCACGCTGGCCATGTGCGGCAGGGCAGGGTTACTTCGGTCGTGGTGCTAAACAGCTTTCTTACCATTTTAACTACGGCGCTTTCTCTGAAGTGATGTTCGATGGTGATGCAACCGTGCTGCTGAATAATCCGGGTTTAGTTGCTGATTCATGGTTGAACTTGGCTTCAGCTATTTGGTTCTTCTTAACGCCACAAGCACCGAAGCCAGCGATGTTGCACGTTATTGACCGTACTTGGACGCCATCTCAACGTGAACTGGATGCGGGCATTGGTTATGGCTTTGGTACCACCATTAACGTAATCAACGGTGGCATTGAGTGTGGTGAGCAGAATAAAGACAAAGGCCAACCGGTTAACCGTATTCGTTACTGGGAAGGGCTAGCGGCGCACTATGAAATTCCTGTAGAGGCAGATGAAGCCAATACCTGTTGGCAACAAACTCCATATGGAAGCTTGAACCTTAATGGCGCAACAGATGTGCTATACACCAACTGGGATGGCAACTGGAAATACTACGCAGATCGCCCAGAAGGCTACTCATTTGAGTGTGAGTTAGTCGGCTTCCAAACCGCTTACTCTGCATTAGTACCGGGCGATTACGAGAAGTGTGTAACCAACTTTTATGGATCTCATGCAAGTTGGCCTGAAGTGAAGGTGGTCGATAAGCTTGATCCGGTAGACCCAGGAACCGACCCTGGTGGTAACGGCTGGAGTGCGACTAAGGTTTACAACGCCGGTGACCAAGTGACTCACAATGGCGCAACTTATGAAGCGAAATGGTGGACACAAGGGGATGACCCTGCCAATGGTGGCCCTTGGAAACTAGTAGCAGGTGAGCCAACACCACCAGTTGTGACAGATCCAACGCCTGTTGATCCTGCTCCTGTCGATCCAGAACCAGTAGACCCAACACCCGTTGAACCGCCTGTGACAGAGCCACCAGTGGTTGTCGATCCATCTGAATTTATTACGTGGCAAGCCGGTGTTAGCCAAGTGAGTAATGGCGATAAAGTGACGCATAACGGTAAGTGCTTCGTGGCTAAAAACGGCCCTGGCGTCTGGGAAAGCCCAGTTCAATCGAATTGGTTCTGGGATGAAATCAGCTGTAATTAATTGTTCAGCCAATTGAGTACCTTAACTGATTAATCAAAGCCGAAAGTGATTGCTTTCGGCTTTTGCGTTTCTGCTCTGCGCTCCTCGATCATCTAACGCAAAACTCCCTAGCTGAATGCTAATTTTCCATTTAGAGAATAAAGTCCTGTACAAATGCCCTTTGTGAATTTATATTCACTTTTAAATTATATTTATTCTTTATTTTAGGGTTAAGGTTTACCTATGGAACAGACAGATATCACGTCACTCATCCCCATTGTGATCACTTTGGTGTTGTCGTTGGCGACAAGGAATGTAGTGATTGGCCTTTTTGCTGGCGTACTCAGTGGCGTAGCTATGCTCACCGGAATGTTTAGTGAACTAAACCCTCTTGATACTTTTGGAACCATGGTCAAAGGCTACTTAGTGCCACAGCTTACTGATAGCTACAACGCTGGCGTCATTATGCTGTTGGTATTCATCGGTGGCTTTGTTGCTTTGATGGAGAAGTCGGGTGGTGGTGTTGCGTTTGCTAAGCGTGTGACTGAGTGGGTCAGCAACAAGTGCCAAGCTCAGTTGTCTGCGTGGTTTGGAGGAATTGTGATATTTTTCTCTGACTTAGGTACTCCACTAATTGTTGGCCCTGTCTTTCGTCCCCTTTTCGATAAACTGAAACTCTCTAGACAGAAGCTAGCATTCATCATCGACTCTACATCATCACCTGTCGCGATCCTTATCCCTTTTATCGGGTGGGGCGTTTACATCATGAGCCTGATTCAAAAAGAGTTTACCGCCTTGAATGTCAACATGTCTGACTGGGATGCCTTTATTGGTGCGATTCCTTTCCAGTTCTACGCATTCTTAGCGATTTTCATTGTTCCTTTGGTTTCTTTTAAAGGTTTAGATTTCGGACCAATGGCAAAAGCGGAACGTGATTGCCAAGCGGGAATCAACTCTGGTGTGAACAGCGAATCACTCAATCCTTTCTCGCATAAAAATGCAAAGGCATCTTTTGTTTGGGCACCATTATTAGTGATGCTGGTGGTATTGTGTGCCATGTTAGTTCCACAAGGCTTCCCATTTCAAAAGGTCGCGGGCTCTTCATTCAGAGCTGCGCTGTCTTCGGCTTATTTCTTTGCCGCGATTACCTTGATCTCGCTAATGGCTTACTACGGCGTGAGAAAGCTGTCGGATGGCGTTTCTGTGTACCTAAAAGGCATGGGTAACATGATGCCTGTTGCGATTATTTTGGTACTGGCGTGGGCATTAAGCACGATTGGTAAAGAGTTAGGTGCGGCGGCTTATATTGCAGAACAAGCACAGAGCGGTTTCCCTTACTGGTTAGTGCCTGCTGTTGCTTTCTTACTGTCGGCAATTATCTCATTCGCTACGGGCTCTTCGTGGGGAACCTTTGCCATCATGATGCCGTTGGTTATCCCAACCGCGATTGCCATTGATGCACCACTGTTGGTTGCGATTGGTGCGGTGCTTTCTGGTGGTTTGTTTGGTGATCACTGTTCACCGATCTCTGAAACCACCATCCTCTCTTCAACAGGTGCTGGGTGTGACCAGTTTGAACACTTTAAGACGCAGTTACCTTACGCATTAATGAACGGTTGTATTGCTTTAGTGAGCTTTGTTGTCGCAGGCTTAACTGGTAGCTCGTTGGTTGTGTTAGGTGCGCTTGTCGCTCAATTGGTTGTGGTGACACTGCTAGCCAAGCGCGACGCGAGTAAAAACGCTTCTTCAGAAGTTCAATCTCAAGTATCTGAATCTAAACCACAACAAGCGTAATTTAAGATTACGAATGAGAGGTTAGATACGGGATGCGAGTAAACGAGCAACGAAGAGCTCGCTCTCTATTGTCTAAGTTTGATGCTAAGGATTCTCGCTTACTCAAATTTGGAGACTCTTTTCTCATCCCGCATCTCGTTACCCGTATCTTTTTCATATGTATATCTTGTTCCTCGATTTAGGAATGACGGTTGAGTGAATAGATACGGGATGCGAGTAATCGAGCAACGAAGAGCTCGCTCTCTATTGTCTAAGTTTGATGCTAAGGATTCTCGCTTACTCAAGTCTGGAGAGTCTTTTCTCATCCCGCATCTCGTTACCCGCATCTAAGTTGCACTCGTTTCTTCCTAACCACCTCAATATACACTTCACTCGTCATTCCCTATAGCGAGGCACGAGCGTAGTAGGGAATCTCTTGTGTTGATCGCTGGTGCAGATAGCTAGAGGAAATTACAGACATCTCGTCCCTCGATTCTGGAATGACGACTTAAGGAGAAGATACGGGATACGAGTGAGCGAGTGGCGAAGAGCGCACTCTCTATTGTTTTTCGTATCTCGAATCCCGTTTACTCGAATCTAAACACGCTCTTCGCATCCCGTATCCCGTTACTCGCATCTTTTTTATCGCGGAATAGTGAACTTGCAATGCATATCTTCCATGAATGCAAATTACAGAAACCAAATCAAAACCCCAATAGGATCATTTCAACAACCTTAGTTTTCGATAACTGGATTATCCCAAAATCGATTTATCAATTAAAATTTTCTTACAATTTTTATTGGTTTTTTTTAACCCCCTATTTGATAAAGGTAAATTCGCAATGTCGACCAAACTAGCTAACCCAGCGCCGTTAGGCTTAATGGGTTTCGGTATGACCACTATTCTTCTTAATATCCACAACGCAGGTTTCTTTCCACTAGATTCAATGATCCTTGCGATGGGTATTTTTTACGGTGGTTTAAGCCAAGTTATCGTTGGCACAATGTGTTTCAAACGTGGTGACACGTTCGGTACAACTGCATTTACCTCTTACGGCCTATTTTGGTTGTCTCTAGTTGGTCTAATCGTAATGCCTTACATGGGCCTACCAGCAAGCCCAGCAGCATTCATGGGTTGGTACCTACTTCTATGGGGCATCTTCACAGGCTTCATGTTCATCGGTTCTCTATGCTACCCAGTAGCGAAGCAAGTAGTATTCGGTTCACTAACGATCTTGTTCTTCCTACTTGCAGCTCGTGATTTCACTGGTAGCCAACTGATCGGCACTATCGCTGGTTTCGAAGGTATCTTCTGTGGCGCTTCAGCTATCTACTTCGCAATGGCACAAGTAATCAACAACGAATACGGCCGCACAGTACTGCCTATCGGTGAGAAGAAAGCACCTCAAATGGCAACACAAGAAATCGCTGCATAATCTCGCGTTTCTTAGAAATATAAAAAAAGGGTTAGCCATGGCTAACCCTTTTTTGCATTTGCTCTAAAGAAAAACAGAATCTAGAGCAACTTATCGTTTAAAAGCTGTAATTGAAGGTCTTATGCTGAAGGTTGTTTTACTGGCTTGCTGTCTGCCACTTCAGCTTCTGGCGACTTACCCGTCTTACGCTTGTACTTCTCTTCCCAGTAAGTTGCACCTTTGATGCCTAGTTTTACAGGGTTGAATGTGTACTCGGTTACGCCTTTACTCTGTTGCTCTTCGTAGTCAGCCAAAGCTTTTAGCGCAGGCTTAGACATGAAGAAGATGATCAGAATACCAACGATGTTTAACCATGCCATCAAGCCAACACCAACGTCACCCATTGCCCATGCAAGGTTCGCTGTTTTAACTGTGCCATAGAACACCGCAGTGATAAGAACAAGCTTAAGTACGAACATCATGCCAGGGATCTTGATGGTACGACGTAGGTAAGCAATGTTCGTTTCTGCAATGTAGTAGTAAGCAAGAATCGTTGTAAATGCGAAGAAGAACAGAGCAAATGCGATGAATGGCTTACCAACACCTGGTAGTGCGCTTTCAATCGCTAGCTGTGTAAATACAGGGCCGTTTGCACCAACGTTTGCTGCTAGGTTTTGTACAAGGAATACGCCTTCTGCGCCGCCGTGTACGTTGTAAGCACCAGTGATGATGATCATGAACGCCGTAGCAGAACAAACTAGCAGTGTATCGATGTAGATAGAGAATGATTGAACCAAACCTTGCTGAGCTGGGTGATCAACACTTGCTGCCGCAGCTGCGTGAGGACCAGTACCTTGACCCGCTTCGTTTGAGTAAACACCACGTTTAACACCCCAACCAATCGCAGCACCGAAGCCAGCCATAGGCGTGAATGCATCACCAACAATCATAGAGAACACAACAGGAACTTGGCTGATGTTTAGTAGGATGATAACGAACGCGATGATGATGTAAGCCAATGCCATGAATGGAACAACGATTTGCGTGAAGTTCGCAATACGCTTAACACCACCGAAGATGATGAAACCAAGGATGATAGCGACAACAGTACCAGTGAAAATTTTAGCGAAACTGAATGTACCGACAGCTGTTTCGATCATTGCACCTGAACCAAATGCAGCTTCTACAGCGTTACCGATACTGTTTGACTGAACACCTGGAAGTAAAATACCACAAGCAAAAATCGTCGCGATTGCAAAGATCCATGCGTACCACTTCTGACCCATCGCTTTCTCGATGTAGTAAGCCGGACCACCACGGAACTGGCCTTCGTCTTCTTCTTTGTAGATTTGCGCTAGCGTAGATTCTGCAAATGCAGTTGCTGCACCAAAGAAGGCTACAACCCACATCCAGAATACTGCACCAGGGCCACCGAAACCGATAGCAGCAGCAACACCAGCAATGTTACCTGTACCTACACGGCCAGATAGCGAAACAGCAAGAGCTTGGAAAGATGAGATACCTTTATTCGAACTTTTACCAGATAGTAACAAACGCCACATTTCAAAGAAGTGACGGATTTGTACAAATCGAGTCATGACCGAGTAGAACAAACCAGCACCTAAACATAGATAGATAAGTACTGGACTCCAGATTATTCCATTCAAAAAATCAACGAATGACTGCATGAGTATTTTCCCTGTTATTTTTACTTGTGATTGTTTTTCGAACAACACAATACTTCACTTGTAACCTGAGTGTTAAATTATTTAACTGCGCATTCGGATTACTGTGACATAAAGCATGTTGTGGGAGCGAATTGTTAACGCTTAGTGCTATTTCGATAATTGTTCTATTTGAAATTAAATGCAACTAGTTGCTTTTGGGTGGTTTTTCAGAAATGCATAAATAGTGATTAATACAAAAGTGTGAGTTACTTGAAGGATAGAGAATGAGTTGAGACCGAAAACTGCACTTTTAGACGATTCGAAGTAACGGCTGTAACTGGCGGAATGTTATCGAAAAGTTGGAATATATCACCTCCATTTAGAACTATGGCAGCTTTAAGAAGAGGTGTTCTTTTGAAGGAGGGTGATGGCAAGAGGGCCCGCTACATTTGCAGCAGTGCCCAGTTAAAAGCCTGTTTTAAACAACGTTGAATCCCTGTTTTATCAGCTCTTGAGCGAATTCAGACTGAGTATTTGGTTCGCCATGAATCAAATGTACTTCTTTGGGGGCCACAGGAATGCCAGCAATAAAGCGCTTGAGATCTTCTTGGTCGGCGTGAGCAGAGTAGCCAGACATGCCATGAATTTGAGCATTCACCTCCACTTGCTTGTCGTCGATCGATACTTGCATTTCACCTTGTTGAAGCTCCCTCCCTAGCGTGCCGTGCGCTTGGTAGCCCGCTAGAATCACATCGGTTCGTTTATCTGGCAGTAAGGCGGATAAGTAGTTCATGATTCTGCCTCCCTGACACATACCGGAAGCCGCGACCACAATCGCAGGCTCACCAGTTGAACGCAGTCTATTGACGATTTTCTTATGCATTCTATGCCCATCGACAGTAATGCACTGCTCAAATGCCAGTGGATGACGTTGTAGTTCAAGCCGTTGTTTTGCCTCTTGGCCCCAGAGTTCTTTAAAGCGTCGGTAGGAGCGGGTGACTTTCAGAGCCATCGGTGAATCAAGAATGATAGGAATGTCCGCATTGAGTTGATGCTCAAAGATCAGTTGCTCAATATCAAACAGGAGTTCTTGTGTGCGGCCAATACTAAATGCTGGGATCAAGATGACACCACCATCTAGTAGCGAACGATCAATGATCGCTTTAAGGCGCTCGGCTCGTGTCGCAATATCATCGTGTGTGCTAGTGCCATAGGTTGATTCGACAAACAGATAGTCGGCCTGCTGAGGAGGCATAGGGTCGGGCAGCAATGGTGTATTACTTGGCCCTAAGTCTCCTGAAAATACCACCACTTGTTGATTGGGTAACTTTATCTCGATATAGGCAGAACCCAAGATATGCCCAGCAGGTTGAAAACGAGCATACAGAGTATTTGGCCTACCATGATCCTTTCCGTTATTTTGCTTTTTAGCGGCGATAGGAAACCACTCTCCATAAGGCTTGGGAACAATCAATGAGTGGAGTTTTTTCAGTATTAGCTTTGCTTGTTTATGGCTTAGCCCTTGCAGCTTTAAGCCATCTTCAATCATTAAAGGAGCCAGTTCAGCGGTGGCTTGAGTGCAATAAATCGGTTGGTTAAAGCCGCTGGCGAGCAACCAAGGCAGTCGCCCGATATGGTCAATATGAGTGTGAGTTAACAGCAGGGCATTGAGGTGGGATGTTTCAAAATCGATATCAAGAGGGCGTGTGTCTTTACCCTGAACCTCTTTGCCTTGAAACAAGCCACAATCGATAAGCACCGCTTGGCCGGAATCTCTTAACTCGTGACAAGATCCTGTGACCGTATGTTTACCGCCATGGTGAATCACTTCCATCGTTTACTCCCATTGCTCTATGCCGTTTCCCGCGTTTTATTTTGCGGATAACCGTCGGCAAGTAAAACAAGAACAATGAGAGTTGCGATCGTAAGGTCTCTTTTTCGGTAATTGAGCGATAACTCAATGTTTTCGCTGCGAGTTAGCTCGTAGAAGAGCGGTCGGAATCAAGCCCCGGGTTTTGTTGCGATTCTAATCTAGCGACTTCAGCATCAAGCTCAGCAATCTTCTCAGCCATTAACGCATGGCAGTGGTTCGCCAGTTCTCTTGCGTCACTCAGTTTGTATCCAGACACATCAATTGGTTCAAGCATCTCGGTGATCACAATGCCGTTGTTTAAGCGGTTAAAGTCGATTTTGTTGTGAGTGGTGCTGGTGCACATCGGTGTGATAGGCACACCAGCCTCAATCGCCATTCGGAAAGCGCCTGTTTTGAAAGGCAATAGCCCGCGGCCTTTACTACGTGTCCCCTCAGGGTAAACCCACACAGAAAGGTCTCGTTGATGAATCGCTTCTGCCACTTGTTTGATGGTATCGCGCGCTTTTGACTTGTCTTCACGGTTGATCAGAATGTTCCCCGTGATCCAGTAGAGTAGGCCAAAGAAAGGCACTATCAGTAAATCACGCTTACCCAGAGAAACGGTACGCGGCCTTAGCATTCCTGGGTCGGTGACAAAATCCAACACGCTTTGGTGGTTAGAGATATACACGCTCTTTTCTGGCGTTGGGGCATTCTCTAGGCCACGCTGCACCAGTTTTACACCAAGGATCTTCTGTAATTGATTGAACCAACGACAAAAAAAGTACACATGCTTAGGGTTCTTGGGGCTAAACAAGCAGTAAACAAAAGCAAATAACGTGGTGAAAATAATAAACACCGTAGCCAAGATAATACGAAGAACAGCAAGCACAATTGACTCCTTACTCACTACAAGGATGCAGTGATTAAATAGTTTTAGATAATTGAAGTTTTCACTCTATTTAACCGAAATGCAACAATTAACTGTGTGTGAGGCCTATTTTTAGATCTGTATATAAAACAATGACTAACAATCACTCACAGACAGGCTTACCGAGCTTACACGTGTTCACCAGTGCGGGGGTATGAGGGCCAATATTGCTTATTTGGGTCTGATGTTTCTACCCATTCTGGATTTTGGCGAGCTTCTAAATAGAGTTGGAGGCCGTTATAAGACATGAAAGCAGCAGGGCCGCCAAGGTGTTCGAAATAGTCAAAATAGTCATCTTCAAGCGCGCATAGCTGAGCTAAATCTTCCACCTTGTTCGCCAATGCCCACTGAATCGCAAACACCGGAGCCGTTGAGCCTGCAACCGACACTTCTTCAATATTGGGGTTAAACATCGCATTAGCCTGCTCCAGTAGAATCTCTTGTTGTTCAGACTCTTGCTGCAGCACCTCGTCGATGATCGCTAAGCGCTTGGTATTCGAGACATTCTTGTTCAGCTTTGCAATTCTCAGTGCGTAGCTAAATCTTTCTGATGAAACTATATTGACCAGCTCAGACAGCAGTTCTTTGTCTACCCCGGCTGCCTTGGTGAAATAATCGATACAAGAGTGGATTGAAGCATAACGAGTGCCTTCAAACTCAAAGCCACTGGTTTCGTCGTAGGCCTCAATGGCGATGTTATCAAGCGACAAAGGCCAACCTTGATACTCGACTCGTTGCTTGGCTATTTGATACATCTTCCAAGCACTGCGCCCAAAGCCGCCAAGTGTCGAGCCCGTAAATTCACTGTCTATCAGCTCTTGCTCTGTCCAGTTCTCACCAATACCTAAGTGCTTGGCATACTTATCAATGAGCGCATGCTTTATCTGGTCGCGTACCGCCCAAATCGAAGTTAGGTCTTTGGCATATTTGACACTCGAGCACTCTTTACACGCTGGCAGCGCTATCGGCGCATGACCAACCTTGGCAAAAAGCGACGCGGTTTTAGGAAACTCAACGCTGTGATTAGAAGGCTCACCACAAAACCAACAGGTGTGGCGCAGGTTGAATGGGATGTCTATGTAAGAGTATGTGTTAACTGTCAATTTTGAACCATTATGTTTTATTGCGGTTGAGCTTGTAGGTGTGAACTGGCTACTTCAAGTTTTACAACTATAGAAGCCAGCGCTTGATGTTTGAAGAGTTCGCTAGGGCTAGCTGATATTTCTTAGGAGTCGAAGAGAGTTTCTTATTGTCCACGCAAACATCTAAGCGTTTGAGCAAGTACTTAATCAGTGCTCGTCGGCAACTAATTGTGAGTGGAGAATCATGCATTCCATAGTCGGCTTTCACAATGTGTTGCTGTGCAGGTGATAAATGTGGATTTGGAATGATTTCAATTGCTTCTTCTGTTGTCCAATCTTCATCGTCTTCGATGTTAATATCTGACTCATTGAGCAGTTCTGGCTCCCCTCTAAATCGGCTTAACACGAAATCTAAGAACATTGCCCTTTCTTCACAATATGCTCGTACATGCCAACGGAACCCATCAAATACGATGGTGTGTGGAACGATGTTTCGACCTCGCCCCTCAGGGTTATCCATTGAAACATACTCAATATCAACTCTGCGCCTTTCTCGTGCTGCTTGCAGAAGTCGACGAACAATTATTGGAGCTATATGTCTGTCAGGTACTGAGAGGACAATAGAGTCAGCAAAGCCAAGATCTTTCAAGTCGAAGCCATCTACGTGGTCATTGTTGTACTTGTGCAGCAGCGACAAGTATTCGTTTGGGGTGCCTTTCGTAAACTTTGGCGCAAAATGATCAGTAAGTCGATATCCTTTTATACTACGATCGTGCACGAGTGGCGGTGATTGAAACTGCTCTTGATAGGCCTTTATATCTCTAGAAGCTTGCTGTCGTTTTATGTTGAAAGAATTACATAGATGGTTGGTTGTTACGCGACCTTCCCACAAAGCAACGACTTCGATTAATTTAAAGCGCAGCAGCTGATCCCACTTAATTGTCATAACAATTATCTAATGCCTGAAAATGATACATGTTGATGTGTACAGAATATACGTACAATTTTGACATGGGTATAGTACAGCTTCGCTTGGTCTTATTGCATAGTGTTACGTAAAACAATGTCGCTTATTTCATACTTTTCTAATACTAGGCGTAATGTTAGTTGTAAAAAGAGTAGTATGGATATGTTGCATATAGTGGAGTGAATATCTCCACTATTTTTATGGTTATGAGTACCGTTACTTTTCCGTGTTTGATACTATTTATCTCCACAAAAAAAGTCCGTTTAATCCAATTTTGAAGAGATTCCTTTGAACTTAGAAAAAGCCCTCAGCATACTTTCTAAATCATCGCCCTATGCGGTAAGTACAGAAAGAGAGCAAAATCAAGATCTTCTGGCTGACTATAAGAGCCATGTGTACATCACTACAGACATCGAAGTCGATTTTAAAAAGTCGCTATTGTCCTCAAAGAAAAATGACATCATTTTCTTGTGTGGTAGTAGTGGTGACGGTAAGTCTGAGATCCTGACTCAATACAGCCAGAAGCACAAAGCGACACATGAGTTTCATCTTGATGCGACACACAGCTTTAATCCAAATCAAACCGCAATTAATGCGTTGGATGAGCGATTCTCACAGTTCAAAGGAAATGAAAAGCCACTTGTTGTTGGCATTAATATCGGAATGTTAGGCAACTATGCTGAGGAAGGTGCTGAACAACATGACGATATTAAAGCTTCGATAAAAGCGTTCTTGGAAAACAAAACGGACGATATTCCAACGAACCATATTTTCTTAGATTTCGAGCAATATCCGAAATTTACGCTGGGCCATGAAGTTAGCACTTCTGACTTTGCAGCTAAGTTTCTAGCTCGTTTGACTGAGCCAACGCTAGATAACCCGTTTTACGCACTGTATGACAGTGAAGTGCAAAAGCTAGGTCATAGCAAGCTCACGGCAAACTATGCTTTGCTAGGGCTGGAATCTGTGCAAAAGAATATTATTTCTTTGCTACTGAAAGCTCGCTTAATCAAAGATCAGTTCCTAACGGCGCGAGCGCTATTGGACTTTGTTTACCAGATCTTAGCGGGCGATGACTACCTGTTTGACAATCTATTCTCTGGCTCAGATAACGAGCTTTTAGAGCATATTCAAAGCTTTGACCCAAGCAATATCCACACTCGAAAAGTAGATGAGTTTGTTCTTCAGTTTGGTTTGGGTATTGAAGATGAAGGCTTTACACAACTTAAAGATCAAGTGAAAGCACAGGGTGTATTTGATGTGCTCACCGCAGCTTCATACTTGCGTATGGTTTATCTGTTGAAGGACGAAGCGCAATTTGCGAATGGCTACATCAATGAGCTGAAAGCAGACTTTGATAACTCTTTGGTCGATCAATACGCAAACATCTGGCTGCTTCACCGTGAGTTTGATGGTTCAGGAAAGCAGAAGAAAGAGCTGAATAAGTTCTATAAAGATACTCTCATTTCAGCTGTGCATCGCTACTGTAACCGCAATTCGCCATCACTTGATAAAGACCAGTTCTTTATCTCTGAATACAACGGCTTCAAAACAGCGGCTGAACTTGAAGTGAAACCTGACTTTTCATCGATTAAAACGCAAGCGGTGAGCAAGATAGGCTCATTTAACGCTCATATTCGAGTCGACGATCATTCGCTTCTGCCAATGCCGATAAGTATTAACTTGTTGGAGTTATTGGAAAAAATCAACCAAGGGTACCGTCCGAATAAGCACGACAAAAACGCCGTACTTCTCTTGGATGAAGTGATTGAGCAAATCATCACGGTAGCGAACGAAAAGAATACTCTGTTTATTCTCAAAAACGACAAACGCTACAAGATCGTGAATGAAGATGATGAATATTTTGAAGTGAGTGGCTTATAAAATGACAATGGATAATTACACCCAACCATTTAATCAATCGCTGCCACAAACTGCGGAAGGCGTGCCGAATAAAAACAGCCTAACCAGCTACTTACCTATTCGAACTAAAGGCAATGATTTTGATTTTGATGCTGTCATCGGTTTGGTTTTGCGTGGGCTTTTACGTAAAAAGGTAGAAGGCTATAGCTACGACGAGTTTGTGGCCGACTGCCAAAGCGCGTTTGAAGAAAAGCTTGGTGAAGAAGAGTTTTGGCAAGTGTTAAAAGAGATGTATTTTGAAAATAAAGACATCTTTACTGTGAGCCCTGAACTCCTTCTGTTCCGTGCACAAAAAGGTGAATTTGCAGCGGGTGATTCACGTGTTGCTTCTATGTACACCAATTTACTTCAGAACATGCGTGTAGAAGAGTTTGATGCCAAATTAAACTTTATTGAACGTGAAATGCTTTCTACGCTTCGTGGAAAAATGAAGTCTGACTCGTCGTTGCAAGCGAGCGAGAAACCGTATCTACCTTATCTTTCGAAAGCATTCCGTGACGACCTTAAATTCTTGGCAAGTCGCCCTAAGTATCTGCTTAGTGAAATAGAGTCGTTCCTGTCTTTTTATGGTTTCGCATACACTGCGCAGTTGAGTTTAGCGCTAACAGATTGGCGCAGTGGTCAAGAGCCAGTGGCTAAGCCTCTCTATTTCATTATGGATCATGAGCGTGCCAGTAATGAGCGTACTCATATTAAGAATCATGGCTATAAGCTGTTTAATGAGTCAGCCACTCGACTATTCCCTATGCTGACGATGCTTGAGCTGCTTCAGCCGGGTGTTGGAGATAAGAGCGCGATAAAAGTACCTCTGTGGGAGATATCTAAGGGTATTCAAGAGTCGAAATCGACGCACCTAAAAGAACACCTAGAAAACTTTGCCAGAGCCTTTAAGTCACAGCGTAATCTAGACACAGCTCTAGATGAATCTGAACTGGCGATCGACTGGCTTGGTAACATAATGAAGCTCGCATCCGCACAGTTTAGCGTCGGCGAACGTTTCAATATCAACAAGAAGTATGTGTCAGAAGTAGAAAAGTACCTAGCGTCTCACTTTATTCAAAGTCGAGGCCGCAGCGGTCGAGTATTAGTGCTCAACCAAGACTACATCATCTTATTGACCAACCTTGTTGTTGGAGAAAAGGACAAACTCCGTTTCCACGAACTGATCACAGCCTTTGAGCAACGTGGCATTTTCGTTGATAAACAAACAGAACAAGAACTAATTAAATTCTATGAGCGCATTGGTAACGTAGAGCGCATGAGTGATAGTGGAGACGCAGTTTATGTCCGTAAAACAATTTGAGACCTTTCTAGTAGAGCAGTTTTTAGCGGATGCTGAAACACACATCAAGGCAGGTTTCCGTTATCAATTTAAGTCGCCAGACAATGAAAATAGTATGCGCTTGTATCAAGCGATGACGGCTCATTCTGAAAACAGCATTGATGCGACTAACGATATCAGGTTGCCATTCATTGAACTGTCAGGCTGCAAAATCGTACCTGTGATTCATAGCGAAAACCCAGCAGAGTTCGAAGGTTTCACTGAAAACTACATCTCTCATTTACGTGACGAAGTGGCGAGCCAATCTGGCTACTTAAAAGGTTGCGCTCTAGTTGTGATCCATAACAGCTTGCTTGATACCTTGATCAACTCTGCAGAAGACCTGGCTCAAGTGGGACAGGTTTGGAGCGCATCAAAGATCAAAGCGGCAATGAAAGGGTTAATCGATCAGCAAGACAAAGGGCGCGATGTGTCAAATTGTCTGCTTGATGACCAATTCGATGCCATTTTAGAAGATGGCGCAACCATGTTTGGTTTCGAGTCTCTATATAAAGCTGTTGAAGACGGTGACTTGCGCTTCAATGAATTAGGCATGTTTGAAGATCCGCTCGTAGCTGAAATGAGCGGCAATCCTAAGCAAATTAAAAAACGCCTAGAAGATAACCGTGCACTTTACGAAGAGCTCTCTTTTGAAGTTGAACACTTTAGTGGTCAGCTTCAAGACCGCTTGAAATCATTTGGCGAGAAATTTATTAAAGAGAACTTCTCAGAAACGGATGCATGGAAAGATGTTGAGCTCGAAGCATTCCTACAAGAGAAAAAGCGTAATGCTCAGCAGCAGCTAGTTCTCGAAGAAGAGCAGGCTAGCGACGGTATGACCATCACGGCTCGTAACCGTGCAGAGACCAAAGCGGGTATGCGTGACCGCCACTTAATCATCGAGTTAGATGAAGATGTAAATGAGTTTGAACTGAAGCTGATCTTCCAAGGTGCGAGTAATCTCGATAAAAGCCAATTCAAAATTCAGCCAGCAAAAGCGCTTAATAACGAAGAAGTGATTACCACACTGAATGGTTTGAAAACGACACGAGCTAGCTTGAAAGGTACGTACAAGCATGAGCCACTGTTCTTTAACTTGGCTCTAAAGCGCGAGAACAAATCTGAGGTTTATAACTTCCGTTGTTTAGTCGTTCGTAAAGGCGAGTTCTATATTGAGCCATTCAAAAACATCTTCTTGGTTGAGCCTGCACCAGCGAAGCAGCGCTTAACCTTGAACATGGAAGAAAACAAACTGCAAATCAGAACCAACGAAGGCAGCGCATGTTCACTACTTGATGCTAAGCAGGTTGTCGATGCTGCAGATTACGCCTTCGTGGATTTTGAAGCGTTAGCTAATGAAGCTGACGAAATAGATTTTGCCGTTAAATCAGGCGATAACCAGCTCAAGTTTAATGTTGAAGGTGCAGTCGCGACTGATTCATTGAGTTTGCCTTTATTGCTTAATAGAGGTCGTTATCACAAGCTTTTCAAAGATGAATATAACGGCGAGTTTTATTCTCAAAAAGGCAAAGTAGGCATCGATAACAGTGAGTTTGTTGTTCCAGGTGTTCGTTTAAAGCTGCTTCGTTGGGAAGAAGAGTTTATCAACCAAAAAGTTGTTTCTATTGCTGATTCGGGTGCGATTAAACTCGATGACCTGCAAGCGATTGATGATGCTATTCATGGTTCTTACGTTGAGCTTTTTGATTACCTAGAACAACGCCGTAGTACGCCATCATTGGCGTCTTGGGGCGATGAATTTACAACACTCGTCCAAAATACAGTTGATGCTTGCTTAGCGTATTTTGAAGCAATCCCAACGGGTAGCATGCTGACAAAAGAACAGAAATCAGCGTTGAAAATCGGTTTGGTGCAATCTGAAGATGAAGAGTACTACTCACCTTTCCACCCGCTGATTTTGGCTTACTACCTCAACCTAAGAGATGCGATTCGTGATGATAAGAGCTTTGCTCAGCTTCCTGATGTCACTTTTGAACGCCTGTCGCCAAAAGGTTTGCTGCCATATGTTTATCATCCAAAGCATGAGTTTTCCTACAACCAGCAGGTGAAAGAGAACGCGTTCTGGATTAAGAGTGTGCCTCAAGAGAAAAGCTCTCTTACGTTTGTTCGTAAGCTGGTAAAAGAGAAAATCGATGAGTTCCAAACTGCATTCAGCCAACTGTTCACTGGCTCTGAGAAGAGCATTATTGTTAATGCGGTGAACCAAGACAGTGCTGAAGAGCTGTTTATGGGGCTGGTGGATTACATCCGTAGTAATCAAGAGCAGTCAGCATCTATTCACATCAACCTGTATGACGATAAGCTAGCGTTCAATGCGTTTGACCGATTCGCAGAAACAGCCAATTACGATGAACTAAAAGAGTGGTTAGAGCTTAATAAGGGTAAAGTGCGTGAGGTTGCCGATACTATTATCGACATTCTTCGAACTCGTCTAACGTACAGTAAGTTCACGAATGCTCAGGCTGAGAAAGATGGCCAGTCTTACGCGCACCTTTCTTTCTTCCGTAACAACGACAAAGTCGATTGCTCAGACATTGCGATTGAAGATATGGCATCAGGTATAGCTTGTGACGGCCTACTAACAGGTGATGCTTCGGAAAGTAAATCAGGTTCGTACTTTACGGGCTTTGGATTGAAAGGTACGGACTACCAAGATCACCCACACTTAATGATGGCGAAGTATGTTGGCGCTCTATTAAAGCCCGCACTCAAACCGAACACTCAATATCACGGTGCAAATGCAGTTGCCTTAGCGGTCAGTGAGGACTTTAAAGGTTTACTAGAGCGTTCATACGATAGCTCTATCTGGACGACCATTATTGATCCTAAGGTTACGTTGGACTTCTTCCACAGTAATGAAGACGTAGTATTGATTCACTATTCAGATCAGTACACCAGCTCTTCTAGCTACGATGCAATCACTGTTACTGCGCAGCGCGGTTTGTTTGAGAAAGTTATCAAGCAAGGTGATGGTGGCCAAATCAATGAGTTCAACGCGTTCAACGGTGATTGGCTGTTGAAAATGATGACCTGTGCGCCAACCATTAATAAAGAGCGCAAAGGCGTGATTGGTGCCTACAAGTTCGTGACTAGCCTAGTGCATGATTCAGACATTACATGGGTGCCGCTGTCTGTTGCAGAGATGATTCGTGTATCGGGTAATATTGGCCTCAAGATGTCTGACAGCGAGTTCTCACGTAATGTTCAAGGTTACAAGAAAGGCGAAATTTCTGACGATGTATTGTTAGTTGGTTTCAAAGGCCAAGACATGTACCTGCTACCTGTCGAAGTGAAAACGGGCTCGGTGCCGAATTACAATAAAGCCGTTAAACAATCGAAAGAGCTACTACGTTACTTAAGCCAAGACTTACTAGGAAATGATGACCTAGCGAGTAAGCTTTACCGTGGCCTATTTATGCGCCAAGTATTGATGCAAGTCGACAAGTATCGCCTATACAAGGTGTTTGCAGATGATTACTTTGATAGCTTGCTTGCCAACAAAGAAGAGTGGCTAAGAGGTGACTATTCACTTGGCCAAATCGCAGACTACCCAGAAGGCTTTGTAGTTAGTCACCTTGAAGGGGCTGGCTGTTTACAACCTGACTACCAAATGATGGAAGGGGTGTTAAAAGTCGACCTACCTATGGGGCTACTTCCTGGCTTGGTGGAAACTCCGCTGCAAGAAGTGTTGAACGAACTAGATGTAGTGAAACTTTGCCACGTGCCAAGTGAATATGTGTTGAATGGCGAAACTCACTTAGAAAAACTCGCTGAAACTGAACCTCAGCCAGTACTTGTGGAGTCTGATGAGGTGGAGACTACAGAATCAGTGCAGCCTGAACAGCCTGCTGTTGAAGAGCAAGTAGTGCCAGCAGTTGAGCCTATGAAGGTTGAGGCTAATAGCAACCTAAACGTGTTATTTGGCCACAATGCGTTAACACAAGCACCACTCAACTGGGAGCCAACTAATACTGCCCAATTCATGAATACCAATACCGGTATTATCGGCACAATGGGTACAGGTAAAACGCAGTTTACTAAGTCAGTGATCACTCAGCTTTACCGCAACCAAGCAGACAACGTAAACGGTGCGCCTATTGGTATGCTTATTTTCGACTACAAATCCGATTATGTAGACGATAAATTCCAACAAGCGACTGCAGGTAAGAAGTTTAACCTTCATAAGCTGCCGTATAACCCACTGAGCTTGTTCGGTGATACGCCAATGTTGCCAGTGCATACCGCGCGTGGTTTCTCGGAAACCATGGGTAAAGCGTTTGGCTTAGGTCAAAAGCAACAACTGCGCTTGCGTAAGCTGGTGGGGGAAGCGTATGAGTTAGCGGGTATTCGCAAAGCGGATCCAATTACTTGGTCAAAACCAGCTCCAACAATCTCACAAGTATGGGACTTGTTTATTGAAACAGACCCAGATGAAGATTCATTATACGCGGCACTTGAGAGCTTATATGAGCTAGAGATCTTTGAAGACGACAATACCAAGTGTATGAGCCTTTATGACTTGGTGGATGGCATCACGGTAGTTGAACTTGCGGGTTACCCAGCAGAGATCCAAAACCTTGTCGTTGCACTTACGTTAGACCTTTTCTACTCACAGATGCAGAAGAAGGGCAAGCCAGAAGTGCAGGGCGACTTCCGTCAAATCACTAAGATGATTTTGGTGGATGAAGCTGACAACTTCATGTCTCAGAACTTCCCAAGCTTACGTAAGATATTGAAGGAAGGCCGTGAATATGGGGTAGGTGTGATTCTTTCTACGCAAGATATCACCCACTTCCAAACTGGTGAAAACGACTACTCAAGCTATGTACTTACTTGGGTTATTCACCGCGTCGCGAAGATTCGCCCGCAGGAGCTGAAAGCGATGTTTGGTGTCAATGAAAAAGCTGAGCAAGAGAAGCTGATGGAAACCATCAACAAGCTAGAGAAGCACTACAGCCTATACATTGACGGAGCCAAGAAAATACTCCCGATGAGAGACAGAGCATTTTGGGAGCTACTGCCGTAAGTAACTATCTGATTAAAATCAACAAAAAGCACCTTTTGGGTGCTTTTTGTTATCTATGTCATTTATTGTTTACTTGATTTAGGTATAATTTATTGATTACTCTGAAATGGTCTCACAAAAAGTCTTTTCAGAAAAATATCTAGATTATATTTTAATACTGGATGATATCTATCTTTTGGTGGATCTCCAGCCAACTTTTTAAGTGGCTATGCATAGATACACTTTGTTACTGTACTTCTCTAAGAGTACAGATAAAGGATTTTAATGAACTATATAAAAACACAGTTGAGTCGACTTAAAGCAGCCGCTGGAAAAAGTAGCTTTTGGTTTGTCTTATTAATTATCATACCTGTGTCTATGCTGGGTATTTGGTGGCCTGTTTTTTTTGAATGGGATAGTTATCCATCTTATTTTATGCCTGCTTCTTGGTTTACTTTTGGTCTTGGATCTTTAGCAGTATTGTCATTTGAAAAAATGTTTTCACCGGAACGAAGCGATACATATAAAGGAGCAAATGCAATTGTTATTGTACTGTTGTCAATGATTGGCTGCTTATGTTATGGAAAGGCTCTCTTATGTGAGCTTAACAATAAAGAATTATCGGTTGTTTGGTCTAGTAATGATGGGGCTATTAGCCTTAACGTATTAGGCTTAGCTATAGTTTTGAATATCTTAGTTTGGGTGGGGCATATCATTTCCAGAATTGATTATGACAAAGACATGCCTTCTAATGCTTTAGGGAATAGTTACGATGCCTAACAGAATTATACCTGCGATTAAAATTGAGCAACCTCTTGGTGTGTTTTATGTGTTTAAGATGAAAGCATCTGAACTTGGGGGATTAACATTCTCATCTCGAGCAAAATATAGAAAATCAGGCGTGCTCAATAATACTTTTAAAGTTATTACAGGAAATCAAAGAGAGTTGGATGATGGTAGGCAGAGAGATATCGCACGTTTTATCAACTCTGTTGAAAGTGCTTTACCTAACTCGATAATCCTGGGAGCAAACTTTGACGAAAATGGACAATTAGTCGAAGAGGGTGAGAAATGGTTCGTAGAAGAGGGTGAGAATGGCTTCAGTACTCTTCATATACCTTCTGATAAAAAACTTGCAGCTGTTATTGATGGTCAACATAGATTAGCTGGTTGCTTAGAGTCAGAAAGGAGTGACATTGAGCTCTTATGTGCGGTATATCTAGATTTGCCTATTCCTTACCATGCTTTCTTATTTGCGAATATTAATGCAAACCAGAAAAAAGTACCTCGAAGTTTGGCTTATGAGTTATATGGGTTTGGTACAGATAATGAAGATAAAGCTATTTGGTCACCTGAGAAACTAGCAGTATCGATAGTTAGAAGGCTTAACTTTTCTGATGAAAGTAAAGTAAAAGGAAAAATTATCCTTGGGGCTCAAGATGAGGGTAATGATAAAGGTTTTATTTCATTGGCTTCCTTTGTTGATTCAATTATGAAGCTGATAACAACAAACCCTAAAAAAGATAGGGACCACATTCTTTATTACAGAAATAAAAAAGGTAGAGAAACTCTAAACACAAATGATAGCCTTCCTCTCAGAGGTGTTTATATCAGTGGTGAAGATGACATGTTGGAGCAACTAGTTATCGATTATGTTAATTATATTTTTGATCGATACGATGAAAAATCCTATCTATATAAAACTATTGGAGTAGAGTCTTTGTTCTTGCTTCTAAGAGAGTATATTAAGAAAGAAAGCAAGTGGGACATGAAGTCTATTTCTGAGTTTTTAAATCCAATTTGGAATATTGATTTTTCTGATAATTTCTTCACAGCATCAGGTATTGGCAAGTCAAGAATATACAACACTTTGTTAGTTGCGACAGGAATAAAAAAATTAAGTGATGTTAAAAATCTTGAAGATGCAGAAAAAATAAAAGTATTAATTGGTTAGTTATAAAAAAGAGGTCGAAAATTTGACCTCTTTTTTATTTTTCTTGTGAAATATAACGCAAAGGAAAGAGAGAACCTCATAATTGATTATAACTTCGCTTTATGGGGCATTGTGGCGAACTTCCAAATAGAGGTTGTTCTATATAGCATCAGATAGTCGTTCAATATTTCTATAGTTTCTAACTGAAGCAATACCATCTTCAACGTGTGCTGCCCAAGCTTGTTGGTACTCTTTGGTATCAAGCTCTGGATAGTACATTTTCAACATTAGCTCAGTCACATCACTAGTTTCACCAAGCCACGTGTACTTATCTAAAACCAGTGAGCCGTCCAATTTTGCTTCTTGGCCTTGATATCGGAAGTCACTTTCAATGGAACGGAAGAAAGCGATACGTGCTGAAACGTTTGGAGTGATACCAGTGTAGCCTTTCAACTTTTTAAGCTGCTCTTCAGTAGAGCGGGTTAAGTTCATACGGTTAGGTAGCATTACACGGCCTCCTTAATCGATTCTTTCCAGAAGTAACCGTCTTTCAATGTTGAAGCCTTAGTTGTGCCGTCGAAACAGATCTCATAAGTACGAGCAATATCGTCTTGGATAAGGCTTGTGTAGTTTCTATCGATCTCTGTATCCGTTGATAGAATCACCACTTGGTGGCTTGCTGTTGGGAAATAATTCTCAACAAGTTTGTCACGGTGATGTGAATCCAATCGACCTAGTGGTGTGTCAATGATGATTGGAAGTTTTCGACCAGATGTACGACCAAGAGCCTCTAGAATCGAGATCGCGTAGATCTGCTTCTCACCAGCAGACATCGCCTTACGGTTGATCTTAATACCGTGTTCATCAACTAACTCAACATCGAATGTTGCTGGGTTGATTGAAGCTGTGAGTTGTAAATCTTCCTTACGAGCAAGCTTCTTGTATGACTGAACGAACTCATTTTCTAACTGATTAACACGAGCTTTAGTTAGCTGTTCACCAAACTTATCTAGCAATAAGATTGAGTTTTGCGCATTACTAATACTTTGATCTTTGTTCGATTGGTCTTTGTGCTTATCGTGTAGCTTCTGAATTTGACGTGCTGTTTCTAAAGCTAGTCGAAGTTCTCGCTTAGCCTTTTCCAGTAAATCATGATATTCGATAATCAGTTTTTCTTTCTTCTTATCTAAAGTGCGAACATCTGCAAATAACTCCTGCACTTGTTCTTGCTCTGGTGCACGTGCGATATTATTTGAAGCGTTGTCGATCTCTTCTTCGACTTTTTGGAGACGTACTCGTGCTTTGTCAAAACGAGAGAAAGAATCTTGCGATAGGTTAGACAACTGGTAATCGATAGTATTCGCTTGGCGATCAGATATATCTAAAAGAAGCTCTGTTGAATCGAATTCACCGACGTGTGCTTTAAAGCTATCTGCAATTGCGTTTTGCGCCATCTCGGTATCAAAGCTTGGGTATTTTGAGCATAGAGTTTCTAGGAAAGAATCTAGCTCATTACCAAAGTTCTGCTTCTTCTTAACTTGTTGCTCTTGTTTGATCTGAGTTTGAAGTCTTTGCATTGCTTTCGGAGCAAGTGAAAATGGAAGGTTGGTTTCCATTTCCATACGAATTTGCTTTTCAAGCTCGACTTTCTCTTTAAGCAAGTTTTCAACTTTGTGTTGCTCATCTTCTCTGGTTTTTGCCCAAGCACCACCATTCTGAGAAAGTTTGTTTTCCAGGTTAAGAATATCGCGTGATACTAGCTCAATTTGAGCATCAACAATATCAGCCTCACCACGAAGTTTTTCAGCTTTACGTTCGTGATCAATTCTTTGCTCGTCTAATGCATTCATCTCTTCTTTAAGAGATTGGCTTAAAGCTCCGGAACCTTGCTTTTTCAAGAAGATATTTAGGTCGCTTTTGAGTTTCGCGATTACATCTAAACCTAGTAGTCTACGTACAGCGGTTTTAAGTACGCTACCAGATTCATCTTCTGCTAGTTCAGCGATTTTTTCGCCGTCGAAGAAGAACAGGTCAGCAATACCAGTTGGAATCAGTTCATTAAGAAAGCCCTGGCATTGCTCGTAATTGAGCTCTGGTATTTGAGCACCATCTTTTTCAAGGCACAGGTTATCTTTTTTACCGCGTTTCCAACCACGAATCACTTTATAAGTGTTCTCTTCACCGTTTTGGCTGTATTTAAACTCAAGTTCAATCGATGCGTTATCTTGAACGCCACCATGGCCGACACCTTTATGAATCAGCTCGGATAGGGCATCAACATACTCACCATTTGACAGAACTTGGCTAAATGATTGACGGCCAAAAAGAGCAAGTCGTACAGCGGTCAGAATCGATGTTTTACCAGCACCATTAAGACCACCAAACAGAATGATTGGTCGTTCAGTTCCTTCAATAGGACCATTTTTACTTAGACGAGCAGGAGCAGGGCGCAGGTCGATTTCATGCACACCGCGAAACACGCGAAAGTTGTTTAAAGTTAGTTTTGTAATCAACATTTCAGTATTTAAAACTCTTTTTGAAGCTGCTTATCTAAGTCAGCAAGCTGTTCGTTATAACGCTCAATTTCTTTTTGGTGAATATCAAACTCAGCCTTACTCTGCAGAGAAGCATGCTTTTGTTTAATCTCTTCCAAGCTTCCCCAGTCTCGCTTCAATAGCGATGCGATTTTGTTTGAAATACCGCTACGGCGACTTAAACCTTCCATAGAAACTTCTAACTCTATCAGTTTCATGATCATCTCGGGCTCAACATCGAAGTTGTCGCATAGCTCATGAATTAGCTGTGCGTCATCTTTACCAAAACTCGCGTTGTCGTCGTATACCCAATCTAGGTCATAACCATAAACGTCTTTGAAAAGCGACGGTAGAGAGTCATCCCAGTCTGGCTCATTTGGATCATGAATCCATTCCTGGCGAATAGCATGCAGTTCTGGAACTGTGATTAACTCAATCTCTCGGCCTTCTGCCTTAAACTTCTTATCTAGTTCTAGAAGCTCACGAAGCCATTGGCGGCGGTATTTAAGCCAATAAGGGCCAGGAACGTGTTTACGTTCCGTGGCGATATCTTCACCTTCTTTGGCGTATTGGTAGCTCACTTTACCGGTTCTGCGTTTGTGGTTTCGGTATTCTTCTTTGTTTGCTGGATCCGTTGTCATTGCTAACTTATTTCGGAATTCCAGAAGAGGAGCCATCCACTCTTCACCGTTTTGGATAAGGCTTTCCATCGCACGGTCTTTCGTTACAACTGTACATGTCCAACAGCCAAAACGAGAATTACCACAAGATGGTGTCGTTTCATCAATAACCATTGGGCATTCACCTTGCCCTGAAGAATCTTTATAAAGATTCCAAAGCACTAGGTTTTTGCCACCCCAAGGGTTTTCCCATTCAAGGTCGTAGTCATCTTTCCAGATGTTCCTAGTACCTAATGGTGTTTCTTTTGTCTCTAGGTGGCACAGGCGTAAGATTTTCCATACGTCATCGACAGCCCAAGTATCAATTGGCGTGTAAATGAATGCGTTGGCTAGAGTTGTATGGCGAGCTAAACGAGAACCATCAATTTTATGTTTAGCGATAACTTGAGCACGCGAGGCACTTTCTTGGCTGCGAGAGCCCAATACTACAATCACCTCATCAAACTGAGATACTTTGCTTTTGATGAAGTCACTAACCGGATCGATCTTCATTCGCTCTGTACACCAGCGGAAAGAGCGAGTTGGTGCTGGGTAACCTTTACCAAGAAGGCTTGACCAAAACGTCTGGTCAGATTCTGGTACCACTTTGTGACAGCTGATTGGTAGGTCGTCGCGTTTAGCGCCTTTTTGTATCGCTGCTAAAGAGTCTTTTATATGGTTTACAACGACAGGAGTCTCAACCAAGGTGTCTGATGAAACGACAAATACCGGTTTATGACGTTGCTCTTTCTCTAAACCAAGGAGTGCCATATAAACCAGTGACATAACTGCTGATGAGTCTTTACCACCGCTGTAACCAATTACCCAAGGGCGATTGTCGGCGCAGTAAACACGCTGCACGTCAGCGATATAGTGGCTGAGTTTGTTATTTGCGAACTCTTCAGCGTTGATGAATTCTTGATATTCTTCGGCGAGATCTTCTGCCAGTTTTAGCTCGTGTATCATGATAACTGCTTCTCTAGAGCTTTTTCTTCTGGGGTTAGTGGTAACCCAAGTTCAATTTTTAGTGCATTGGCAGTAAGCTGAATATTCATATTCGATTTACTCAGTTTGCCATGGTTCATGCTGCGCTTAATCCATTCAGGGTTGGTTTTTAACCAGTTCACCTTGGTTAGCTGTTGAAGCTTTTCTTTCCATTGCTTTGGTTCTTGGCAAAGCAGGTGTTTACCTAAAACACCGATAGCATGCAGTCCAACACCGTGTGCGTGAATGTATTCTTGGCGCAGCTGTGCTGGTGACACTTGTTTGTCTATCACCATTTGCCAATCTTTAATATGACACGTGACTTCTTCCCAAAATTCACGTGCTAATTGTTTTTCTTCTTCACTGAAGCCATCCTTCGGGCCTTTGCTTAAAAGCGCTCGAGTAGATTGTTTTATGCTGCTTAAAGTGAATAGTTTGTTCGACTTAGGACTAATATTGGATTTCTCCATTTCAGTCATTCCGATGAAGGGTTTTACTTTGGTTGCTAATTCACGCGCAAGCTCTGAGCTTTCATCTCTATGATCATACAGTGTGCCAAGAGATGGACTCGGTTTGACGGCGTACTTGTTTAAATCTGCAAACATTTGTTGGCTTCTACCCAAGCCTTCATCGATAAAGAACAAGACCGGGATATTATCTTGGCCTAGATCTGGGTTTTCTTTCAGTGCTTCTTCAATCGCTTTACGACGGTGTTGCCCATCATTAATTAGGATCTGCGCATCCATTGGTATTTGAAGCGTCCCTAAGTTAGGTGCTCCTTCGTGATCATGGAATGAGATATCAACACCAACAGAAGCTGTTAGTGCGGAGAAAACATATTCTTTAGGGTTTTCCAGCAGATACTTCACCATTTCAGGTATACGAGTTTTGTTCAACGTCCTTTGAGCTCTTAGCTCTGGCGGAACATCATCTTCGTTGTAACTGAAAATTTTTGGAATGATGCGAAGAGGGCACGTCGCAATGTAAAATGGACGTCCTGCTTGAATTCCTCTAACAGCAGGAAAGGAGTAGCAATAGCCTGAATCTTGATTTTGCATAGTTAGCTCTAAGTTATGTTATTTGTCTATGACATAAACCATAGTTGGTATGTCATATTTTGACAAACTAAGCTTTGAGTTTGTTATGTCTTAGTCTTTTCTATGAGAATTATTACATAGGTATGCCAAAATAGGTTGGGTATTTTACAGGTATGTAGATCATAATTCTATGGCAGGCGCGGCTTTTTCTAGCACTAGAAAAGGACTATTTTGAATTTAAAGTAAACCCTTTGATTTCTTTGTTGTGTTTACCTAAAAGCACTTCAAACTCTGCTCTCACCATTTGCGTTTCTTCATTTGATTCGAACTCCATGAGCTTCGCCAAGCGTTTGTCGAAGCTCTGTTGTTTCTTGTAGTTCTCGTGTTCGGTTGGGATGTAAAGATGCTTATTCAGCAGTGGCGGCCTGCGATCTTCGTTTACGTAATCGAAGAAGTCGATGTCTTGCTCGGCCATCTTGATTTTTATGCGCTCGACTAGGAAAGGTACTGATTTTTCAAAGTCGTCATAGGCGGTTAGGGTGAGCTTACCGGATGTGATATGAATTTTGATTAAGTCTATCTCTTCATCTAGCTCACCATACATTTGTAGCCCCGCGCCTACGTAGACTCGCAGCAGCAATGGTAAATCATCAATAAAGTCTCGGTGCAGGATCAATGAATGCCCTTCGTTCAAAAGGCTGGCTGGTAACTGGTTGTTGTGGGCTTTCTCGCACTGCTGCTGGATTAAGTCGGTGTCGGCAATTGCAAACAGCAGCTCGGCAGCCAGGTTAATGGCAGTTTTGTAGTCATCAAACAGCGCTTTGATATCACGCTTTAATGGTTCTGGCTGCTGGGTGTAAGGCTTTCTTTTCTCAAACAGCCCCATCGCGAAGTACAGTAACAAGTCTTCCTTTCTACTCTTTTCCGCTTGTTCAAACTCTTGGGTATCGAACATCTCTTGCAGCAAGTTGAACACTTTTTTGTGTGAGCCGACTAGCTCTCGGATTTTGTCAGAGTGTTCAAATTCGTCGTTGGCAGGAATACGGCCTAGTTCCAAGCAGGTATTCCAAAAGCTGTTGAACAGGTCTTGATGCTGAGTGATAAGTAGCTTGGCTTTATCTTTTGCTTCGATAGGTTCTGGCGAAGTCAGCTGTTGCCACTTGTGGTGTCGTTTGTATTTACTCTGCAGGTATTGCTGTTCTTCGATTTTGTCTTTGAATATATAGAAAATACCGGGTGCGACGGTAATGGCGTCTTCTTGAAGACTTCTTTCTATGTATGCTTTTATCTCAGATTGCGCGTAGTACTTTTGAAAGGTGTTACGAGAGGTGATCACCCCATCTTTATAGGGTTTGAACTGCGCAATGTAGTTCTCGTTCGCCAGCATTACAGACACCACCAAGAACTTGTCGGTTAGCTCCCAAGCTCCTAAAAGTGCCTCTAACCGTTCATCTTGATCTTCAATAACGTTAAGCACAAAGCCTAAGTTAACGATGCTGGAATTAACTTTATCGTTGTCCGGTTGAAAGTTCGGGTCCCAACCAAGCACATCTAAACCATGCGCTTCAAGTTCTCTTAAGTCGTCGCCTCGGCCGCAACCGTAGTCGAAAATAGAGTAGGAGCCTTCCAAGTAACCATGCTTTACTAAGGTTTTCATCGGTGCAGACAACTCATGTCTTACTAGCGCGGTTCTGTGTCTGTCTATGCCAGCATCTTCTACTTGTGAGATTGCAGAGCTACGAAACAGGCGGCCATCGACAAGCTCGTAGCCATGGCGTGCAATCAAGTTCTCCCAAGAGCGCTTAAATCCGATCAAGCGACTGTTCTCGTACAGCCCTGCATTTTCACCTTCTTGTGTTAAAGAGGTGAAGTGTTCGAAGTATTCACTGTCGGGCAGAATCATGGTCTCTTTGCGGTGCAAAATCGGAGGGTTATCAGAGCCTTCGTAGCTCATGATTTTATGGCTGAGTTTAGAGAGGTCGACGTTTAAGCTCTGTTTTAAAGCCGGGTAAGAGTCGGTGTAAAAGTCAGGGTAGTGAAGTAGGGATAAACGGAACTCTTTTTTGAATAGTTTAACTAGGTTCCAGTTGTCGTCTTCTAAGCTAACGGCTTTTGCGACGGCAGGAATGAATTGAGTGAGAACGTTCGGGAGGGCATTGAGGGCGTCTCTATGAAGGTAAACGGCATCCGGCAATTGTTTCCCCACTTTGATTTGTGCCACCAACTCAGCAAACAGCTCTTCGTTCATTCCTTGTCCTCTCAGATGTTTTTTCGATTATAAGTCATTGAATAAGGTCTGTGTGGCGATGCCTTTTGCACTTTTCGTATTTACGCGAAGCCCATCACTTCGCGTTTGTCGAATCAGTGCATATCGGCTGTTTTCAGGCCCGATGCTGATGTGAATCGGTTTGTTCTTTCCATAAAAGTAGAGGCGGTCGAACGCTAGGTAGATGCAAATGTATTTCGCGATCTCATCCATCCGATTTTCATAGCCTTCAATATAGAAATCGCAAGCCGCGCCATCGCGTTTGCAAATACGCTTGCCTTTGCTGTTTAGCTCCATCGAAGCGTGTTGATCAATGTCTGGTGCCATGTCACCTGGGCTGTTCTTCAACATCCAACGAAGCAAAGAGTGGCTGGTATAGCCATAAGTCACCGTTACTTTTCCAAACTCTCGTTCGATGGGCTGGAGAATCTGAACCATTAAACGCTGTAATTCGGCATTAGAAAGCTCGTTAGTTACGTTGCTACCCAAATAGCCGGGGTGCTTGTGTTTATGCCAGTTAACCAGTATGTGGCTCATATTCTTACCTAGAAGTTCTACGCTCTTACTATATTTAACGAACGACAACAGCAAAATCAATGCAATCTGGAGGCTAGGTATGTTGTTTATTCTCGCTTTGCTCTGCATTTTCTTATTGGGATATCTCGCCCAAACCACAGGCCTTTGTATGGTGAGAGGAGTAAAACAGGCGATAAAAGGATCACCAATGTTCATCGTTGCGATTGTTTTTAGTGGATCGTTGGCTTGGGTCTCCATGGGATTGGGCTCAGTGATTGAGGGGCGCCAGCTGTCTACGGCTTTTTGGCCGAGTTTGTTCTCACTGCTTGGTGGCTTTCTATTTGGTATTGGCGCGGCAATCAATAGCGGCTGTGGGGTGTCTACAGTGAGCAGGTTAGCTCGCGGCGAAGTGGTTATGTTGGCGACTATATTCGGTTGGTTTGTTGCATGGCTGGTGTTTGCTCCAGTTTTGCCTTCGGAGTTGAAAGGTTCTAGGTTGGTACTGTCCGACTTTTCCAGATACGTATTCCTTGGAAGTATCTCGCTCACAATTGTAGTGAGCTGTTACTTTATGAACTCGGTCAATCGTAAGCTGTGGTTTTCGATGCTGGGTATTGGGTTGATGGCCGGTTTCGTATTTTTGTATGAACCGCATTGGACACCAAGTGGTTTGCTGAAATCTATGGGTACTTCAATTTGGCATGGGAAGACAGAAGACTGGCCGACTAGTGAGCGTTTTATATTGATGACCTCACTATTGGTTGGAATGATCAGTGCTGCGTTATTTACAGGATCGTTTTCATTGAGGTTTAGCCCGATACGTCGGTTTGGTAAACATTTGATTGCTGGTGTATTGATGGGGTTTGGGGCCGTAATGGCCGGAGGAGGGAATGATACTCAACTTCTTGTTGCCATGCCGGTGCTCTCTCTCGCGGGTGTTTTTTCTGTGTTGAGTATCATTGTTGGTATATATACCGGAGTTAAGTTGATCCAAAGCCGATAGTTAGCGACAGTAGGTAGATTACATGTATACGTAACTTGAGATAACAATGAAATACATCGGAATTGATGGCTGTAAGGCGGGTTGGATCGCTTGGATTGTCTCTGATGATCAGGCCCTAGAGTTCAAAGTGGTCAAGGCGCTTGATGAGCTAGCGAGTGATCTTATCGGTTCAACGGCGCTTATCGACATGCCAATTGGCTTTAGTGACGTACAAACTCCAGATCGCTTGTGTGACAAAGCAGCAAGGCGCTTTCTAACCAGCAAGCGTGGTTCGTCGGTGTTTCCGGTTCCGTCTCGTGAGGCGGTTTACCAAGCCGATTATATTTCGGCGTGTAATGCCAATGTGCAGCAGCTTGGTAAGAAGTTCTCTAAGCAAACTTGGGGGATTGTTCCAAAAATCCGAGAGCTAGATAAACTCATCGATGATCACCCACATTTATCGATCAGAGAGTCTCACCCGGAGGTGGTGTTCGCTGCCTTGAAAGGGGAACCGCTTACCTTTTCGAAGCGGACTCAAGAGGGCAAAGAGGAAAGGCTTTCGATTATTCAACAACTCGCCCCGCAATGGTGTGAGGGTTTGGCGTTATCTATTTCTAACACCAAGCGTAAAGATGTCGCGATAGATGATATTTATGACGCATTCATATTGATGCTGATTGCTTGTCACGCTCCAACGTTGTCGTGCTTGCCTCAACTTTCAGATATCGGCGGAAAGGCGGATAAGGATCAGAATGGTCGAGTTCGCGAAATCGTTTATTGGAACAAAACGCACTAGAAAGTATGCACTCTGTTAGGTTGAGTGTGTTATTTTCCACTTCCTGTCTTTTTACTCTTACTGTTTTTGAGCCTTGATATGAAACGTTTAATTGTTGGTTTGCTGGCAACCTTGATCAGTGCGGCGAGTTACGGCCAAGTTGCGCCTGTCTCTCAATGGCAGTGTGACATGATGAAAAAGAACAAGGTATTGAACAGTGGAGCCCCCGTTGGTTGTGATCGCTTATCCAAAGTGGACTTTGATTTCGTTAACTTTAAGGGCGAAACTCAGCAGGGGAGTATGATTGTGCTTGATGTTATCGCCCCTTCTGTTGAACAAATCTTTTTAGCGCTCAAACAGCGTAACTTCCCACTGCATTCTGCGCGTCTAATGCGTGAGTTTAACGGTGATGATAATGCCTCGATGGAAGCCAATAACAGCAGTGCGTTTAATGCTCGCCCTATCACTGGCGGAGGAGGTTGGTCGAAGCATGCATACGGTGTGGCTATCGACATCAACCCAGTTCAAAACCCTTTCTTAGCGTTCGATAGCAACGGAACCATTACGGTAAAGCCATCGCAGTCGGCAACCAGTTACGTGAATAGAACTCGCTTTCGTGCTCGTAATGACATTGAACGCCGAGGCATGGCGGAAGATGTGGTCGAGCTGTTTGCACATCATGGTTTCATGATTTGGGGAGGTGACTGGAATTCTCCAATTGATACTCAGCATTTCGAGGTCGGATCAAGAAAATTCGTCAATCAACTGCTCTCTAAACCCAAACCAGAAGCGAAAGTGTTATTTGAGCGATACGTCGAATCTTACCGTCAATGTTTTAATAAAAATAAAGGCGAGGGCGCAGAAAAAGCTC
The DNA here is from genome assembly GCF_013114585.1 of Vibrio sp. 99K-1. Taxonomy (NCBI): domain Bacteria; kingdom Pseudomonadati; phylum Pseudomonadota; class Gammaproteobacteria; order Vibrionales; family Vibrionaceae; genus Vibrio; species Vibrio sp. 99K-1. The sequence goes on along the minus strand of NZ_VTXF01000007.1, from coordinate 97,926 downwards.
GTGCTATCTGTGCAAAGAAAACAGTCGGGACTTTTTAGTGCTATGTTTATCTAGAACCGTTTGTGTTTTAGCAAGTTAAGCTCGCTTCACGGGTATTTTGAATTGCTAAGGTCAACGCGCGTCGTTGGCCTTTTTTGTATTCGTTTCTCCAATAGAACTCGGAGCAATCAAAAGGTTATTGGGTATCCGTTAGTCAATACTTGATGAAGTAATGCGACACAAAGTCATCGGTTTGTCATTGAAAAAGTCATAGCGTAAACGTTATGTGAGAACCATCGCTGGTGGGGGAACTTATTGCCTTTTCACCAGTATTATTAGTGAACTGATCACAACGGACCAACTAATGAAAAAGATACCTTTGGCTCTAACTCTTTTAAGCACTTTACTTTTTTCACAATATTCTTTGGCTACAGACACTTCACACACCACACAAAATCCGACTTACGAACTCGATGGTAAGGCGGTATTAGGCCGTACTGAGAATGTGTACCTCTCTAGCGTTCAAGGGCTTAAAGATGTTCCTTTCATTGGCAAAATCGACACTGGTGCAGAAACCACTTCCATGCATGCAGAAGACATCCATGTAAAAAGCACACATGCCGACTATAAGAATCTCAAAGACAAAGAGTTGATGTCTGCATTAACTGAAGACGTGCTTAATAATAGCGACGTTGATTACGACGATTGGGATGATAGCACCTTTGCGAAATACCAAGCTGTGGTCTCTTTTAAAGTTCAAAACCCACGTACTGGTGAGATGGTATTGGTTGAGGCGCCGCTAGAGCGTGTCAGCATGATTCGCAGCCGTACCAGCAGTACGCCTTTGCTTCGCCCGACCATTAAAATGTCTCTGACTATCGCAGACCAAGAGCTAAAAACCGATGTTAACCTGACAGACAGAAGCCACTTCTCTGCGCCAGTATTGATCGGTAAAACCTTCCTAGCGGATAACGCACTGGTGTTTGCTGGCTACGACTATTTGCAAGAGCAAGAGAATGCAACCGTGGTTGGGCGTAAAGAGGTGGTGTCTATCTCGGGAATGCCGATGAATGCGACCTTCTCTTTAAAGAACCGCTACAGCATTTTGCATGCAAAAGACATCGACATAGACAAAAAGAACAAACAAGTGACGTTTGATATGTTCGACAACAATGGCAAGCAAAAAGAGATGACATTGCCGTTGGTTCGTATGCTAAGCGTGAGTGGTAAGAAGAGACCTTTAGTCTATGTTCCCGTTCAACTTGATGAGAACAATACCAAAGACGTTCTGGTGTACCTACGTGAGCGTTCAGACAGCAGCTCACAGCTAAGATTTGGAACCAGTACCGCTAGCGAACTCTTCATGATAGACACCAGTGCTGAAAACATTTTATCAGAAGGTTCAGAGAGCTTTAGTGATGTGGCGGAGTCTGGTGAGCCTATGATTATCTCACCTGAAGAGGACATCACACTGGATGACTTCCCGCTTAAGGCTGTGGCTTCTTTTACTGTAAACACGCCTCTATTGAAGGTGGACAGCTTTGAGATTGTCGGCAAGGGTAAAGATGAATCCGTTGAGTTTTACCTAACTGACGCGAATGGCGAACAGCAGAAGGTCACAAAGCCAATCATTAAAAAGCTTAAAGTCGGAGATGATAGTCGCCCAGTTGTAAGTGGTGAGTTCTCGGCCTCTGGCAAGGTTCGCACACAAGAGTTTGCTATAGATGTGCTAAACAGCAATGAAAAAGAAGCTTACTTCATTCTCGGTAAGAAGATGGCTAAAGAGGGTGTTTATGTAAACACGCGCTCTGACTACCTATTGAAAGCCGAGCCTCTGTTTAAAGTAGGGCACATTGAAGTGGTTGAAGTGAACGGCATGACATTCCCTGCCAAGCTAGATACCGGTGCTGATGTGAGCTCAATGAACGCGGTGAACATTAAGAGATTTAAGAAAGATGGCCAAGACATGGTGACCTTTACTTATCAGAACAACCAAGGCGATAAGCAAGAGTTCACCAAGCCAGTGATTGATGTGATGCGCATTAAGGCGAAGAAAGGCGAGAAGGTTAACATTCGCCCTGTCGTCGAAATGAAAGTGAAGCTAGGCGACCTAGAAAAAGAGGTGAGAGTGAACCTTCAAGACCGTTCTCGCTTCGAATACAGCATGATTCTAGGTAAGAACTTCCTGAAGTACGGCGCGGTAGTAAGTAGTGATGAAGATTACGTACTAGGGAAAATGGAGTAACGCCTTAACTTACTAAAGCTAAATTGAACAGTTCTAAACGGCCACACATTTCAGTAATGGGATGTGTGGCTTTTTAATAACTAACTGTTTTTATACGTCATTAGCTCGTTGTTTTACCGCTGAACGCATCTCATTTGTGAACTTCAGACAAACAAAAAGGGCCAACTCTTTCGAGTTGGCCCTTTCCAAACGTTTGGTGGAGCTGGCGGGAGTTGAACCCGCGTCCAAAAACTATTCATCATTGGTACTACATGCTTAGTCGATCTTTAAATTCACCAGCAACCTGCGAACCGACACGCTAGTTAAAGGCTAACCTGAATTATAATTCGCGCTTTTCCTCTCAGGTGGGAGAAGCCACGCTAGCTTGTTTGGGTTTGATCTCTTGTTGGTCCCCGTCTTACGAGCGGAAGCTAGGGCAAGAGAGCTCTGAGCAGGTTATTAAGCTGCTAGTGCGTAGTTTTCGTCGTTTGCGACTATTTTTTTGCGGCTTTTTACGTGGCCAACCGCCCCACGGCATGCACCTCAGACTTCAAAATTCCTGTCGAATCCTAAATCAGCCCCAAGTGTTCTTGCATAGTACCAGAAAAGCTTACCCTGTCTAGCTCTGTGCGTTTAAGTGCTTAAAATTAGCGCAAATTACTCTTCATAATTCGTGCTTTATCTCTCGCCCAATCTTTTTCTTTCATATCAGTACGTTTATCGTGCAGCTTTTTACCCTTCGCTACGCCGATCTTAATCTTCGCCCAAGAGCGAGACCAGTAAAGTGCGGTTGCGACAAGTGTCATGCCTTCACGGTTAATACGACCGAATAGGTTATCGAGCTCTTTTCTCGACATTAGGAGTTTACGGACACGTGTTGGGTTCGCCACGATATGAGTACTCGCTTGAGTCAGCGGAGTGATCGTCATACCACTAATGAATGCTTCGCCATCACGGATGTAAACGTAGCTTTCTGCGATATTCGTTTTGCCTTCACGTAGGGATTTTACTTCCCAGCCTTGTAGCTCAAGCCCCGCTTCTATCTCATCATCGATGAAATATTCGTGGCGAGCTTTCTTATTAAGCGCAATGGTATTGCTACCGGCTTTTGATTTTGATTTATTCTTTGCCATAATGGCCTCATTATACGGATTGCGCCCTAGTTGGGGAATCCTTTTTATTTGCGCTCTGGCCCAATACAATTAAAATTGCAGTTTGTGTTAATGTAACGCCGTCTTTAACAGGAGTCTATATGCCAAAGGTTACTCGTTCAGCATTAGTTTCATTTAGTGCCGACCAGATGTTTAGCTTGGTCAATGATGTTGCTCGTTATCCTGAGTTTTTGCCAGGGTGTTCTGGTTCTCGTGTGATCGAATCTTCAGATTCCGCTATGGTGGCTTCGGTTGATGTTTCTAAAGCCGGTATCAGCAAAACATTTACAACGTCTAACCGCTTAGCGGATGGCGCTGAGATCTTGATGGAGCTGGTGGACGGCCCGTTCAAGAAACTGCAAGGCGGTTGGTATTTTACCCCGTTGGATGAGCAGGCCTGTAAGGTCGAGCTTAAGTTAGAGTTTGAATTCTCTAGCCGAATGATTGAAATGGCATTTGGTAAGATTTTCAATGAGCTAACGACCAACATGGTGAGCGCATTTACTCAACGAGCGAAACAGGTTTACTAAACCATGACTATTGAATCAGATATGATCCACGTAGAAGTTGTGTTTGCACTTCCGCATGAACAGCGTGTGTTTACTTTGGTTGTAAACAAGAACGCGACTGTTGAAGAGATTATTGCACAGTCTGGTGTTTTGGAACTGTACCCAGAGATCGACTTAGCGAAAAACAAGGTTGGCGTGTTCAGCCGTAACGTGAAGTTAGATGCAACGGTTCGTGATAAAGACCGAATTGAAATTTATCGAGCACTGCTGGCTGATCCAAAAGAGATTCGCCGTAAGCGTGCCGAACAAGCAAAAGCCGCTGCTGCTAAGTAGCATGGCAAAACGGATTAAATTCACAGAGAGCTCGCCAAATCGGCGAGCTTTTTTGTGTCCGTGAGTGAGATTCGGCAGGTTAATTTGTAAGCAAACATTAAAAAGCCTGCTCACTGAGCAGGCTTTTGAGATTCTTGCTTTGTCTACGGGTAGCTTTATCAGCTGAGAGCTTGTCTATTGAAAGCTAGCGAAGGCTTTCGAAGAACTCATCACTGGCTTCAAAATCACCGTTGATCGTAACTAGGGTGCCAGTAGCATCAAAGTTCACAACGAGGTTTTTCTGAATCGGGTCTTCATGACCTTTTTGGTGGTGGTAAATGTAGTACCACGTATCTGGGTAGCCATTTTCGATAAGCATAGGTGAGCCCATAACGTAACGAACTTGTGTTTTTGTCATGCCAAACTTGAGCTGGTCGACAGCTTCTTGTTCAACATAGTTACCCTGATTGATGTCAATTCGATAAACCAACTTCTCTAGTAGAGAGCAACCGGTCAACATTGTTAGTGCAAGTGGAACTGCAACTAACCACTTTTTAATTCGCATAGTTTGAGATCTTTCTTCGCTAAAATACTGCCTGATAATAAACAAGCTCCAGCAAGAAGTAAAAAGCTCCTTGCGCTTTGAGCTTGTTATGACTGGCAATTTTGAATTTAGTTGCAAAATTGCCAATATTTTTCGGTAAATTATCAGAAAGTTGCTGAAGATTTAATCTAAGCGGCGACTAATAACTCTTTTGCGTTGGCAAGAGTCGACTCGGTGATTTGGCTGCCACCAAGCAGTCGAGCCAGCTCTGAAACGCGCTGTTGCTCATCAAGTGTATGCATTTGAGTTTCGGTTTTACCTGATTTCGTGTTCTTTGCCACAAACAGCTGTTGGTGACCGCAACCGGCAACTTGAGGTAAGTGAGTCACACACATTACCTGAGTTGATTCGCCTAGTTTACGTAGCATCTTGCCAACTACAGCGGCGGTTGGGCCACTGATACCCACATCTACTTCATCGAAAATCAGACTTGGTGTGTCGACTTTTTGTGCAGTGATCACCTGAATCGCTAATGAAATACGTGATAGCTCACCACCAGACGCCACCTTAGCGATTGGCTGCATCGGTTGGCCTGGGTTGGTAGAGACAATAAATGTCACGTTATCCATGCCCAATGGCGATGGGTGAGTGTTGGTGTTGTTCACTTCAATCGCAAACTGCGCTTTTTCCATGCTCAGTTCGTGCATGCTTTGCGTGATCAGTTTGTTTAGCTCTTTCGCGTAACGAACGCGAGATTTATGCAGCTTCTCAGATTTTGCTACGAATGATTGATATTGGTTTTCAACGTCATTCGCTAACTCTTCAAGCTTTTCATCAGAGCAATCCAGCGCTTCAACTTGTTGTAGCAAGTCTTGGTGGTGTTTATATAGCTCTTCAGGCAATACGTGGTGTTTACGCGCCATCGACATCACTTTAGAGAAGCGCTCTTCAACGTAAGCCATGCGACCTGGGTCGACGTCGATGCTATCAAGGTAAGTTCTTAGTTCGCTGTTGGTCTCTTCAATCTGAATAATGGCTTCAGACAACATATTTGGTAGCTCAGCAAGTCGCTCGTCTAATTCTGCTAATTGAATTAGGGAGTGATTGGCCGATTGCAGAATACCAAGCGCATTAACTTCTTCACCTTCGTAAATAAGCTCGATAGCTTGCTGGCAGGTTGAGGCCAATTCTCCGCTATTGGCGAGGCGCTTATGCTCTTGTTCGAGCTCTTCATATTCTTCCTCCCCAATAGATAACTCGTTTAACTCTTTGATTTGGTATTCAAGAAGCTGTTTTTGAGCTTGGTTTTGTTGGCTGTTTTCACGTAACTCTTTTAGGTGGTTGTCTGCTTGGCGCCAAGTTTGATAAGCGTTACGTGTCGATTTCAATAGGTTTAAATGGCCCGCGTATTGGTCAAGCATTGCCATTTGGTAGTCGCTTTTCATCAGCTGGTGATGCGCGTGCTGGCCATGAATGTTGATCAGTAGTTGTCCTAGTGATTTCAATTGTGAAAGAGGAACTGGACTACCGTTAATGAATGCACGAGAGCGACCTTCTTTAGAGATGGTTCTGCGCAGGATGCATTCCGTGCCGTCTAGAAGTTCGTTATCTTCTAACCAGCGAGTTGCGTGCAGATTGTTCTCAAGTAAAAAAGCAGCACTGACTTCGGTTTTTTCTTCACCTTGTCTAACCATGCCTGCATCGGATCTCCCTCCAAGACACAAACCCAAAGCATCGATTGCGATAGATTTACCCGCACCAGTTTCCCCGGTGATTGTTGTCATGCCTTTAGAAAGTTCTAGCTGTAAAGACTTAACAATAGCGAAATTATTAACACTTAAATGAGCCAGCATTTTTATTTACCTGTATAACTGAACAATACTGTATATAAGCTCAGTATATACTGTTTCTTTATACAGTAAAGTCGACAGGTGAAAATTTTTTGTGATAGCTCTCAGAATTGTACTTGTCTGTAGATCACTGAAACCACAATAGATTCCCAACTCAGTCGTTCCTCCTTCTTGTGAATGACGATCTCAAGGGTTGGCGTGAAGGCAGAGTTGGCGGGTGTTATACAGGTAATAAAAAAGGCTGACGAATATCGTCAGCCTTTGAAATTTTTGGTTGTTGCTAGTGCTGCTTAGTTAGAACAGCTTACTCGACCAGCCCAGTTTGTTTCGTAGGACATGGTAGTAGTTGTAGTCTTTCGGGTGGATCAGTTTGAGCACATTTGGGCTTTGGTAAATGTGGATCTCGTCGCCTGGAGATACAGGTAGCGAGATTTGACCATCGCAACTGACTTCTTGAGTGCCGCGGTTATCAGGCGATACGATCAGCTTGATGCGGCGCTTTCCATCGACAACAAGCGGTCGACTTGAAAGCGTGTGTGGGAACATGGGCACCAAAGAGATGGCATTTAAGCTTGATGACAAGATAGGGCCGCCGCCAGAAAGTGAGTAGGCGGTAGAACCTGTTGGTGTCGACACGATCAAACCATCAGAACGCTGCGAGAAGGCGAAGCTGTCGTCGATGTACACTTCAAACTCGATCATGTGCGCGACTTGGCCGGGGTGAAGTACCGCTTCGTTAAGTGCTGCGTTATGGCTTTTTATTTGGCCATGGCGGTGGATCTCTGTTTCAAGTAGGAAGCGTTCTTCTTCCATGAACTCGCCTTTGAGAACATCAGTTAGCGCGCTCTGGAAGTTTTCCGGGTTGAGATCGGTCAGGAAGCCAAGGTTACCTCGGTTTACACCAATCACTGAAATATCGAAACGAGACAAGATTCGAGCGGCGCCGAGCATGTTTCCGTCACCACCGACTACAATGGCGAGATCGGCGCGTTTACCTAAGTCGACCAGGCTAGAAAAATGTTCTTTTGGGATATCGTCTAAAATACTGGCGAGTCTGTCATCAACAAACACTTGATAACCCTCAGCGCTCAACCACTGATAGAGTTCTCTATGAGTCTGAATTGCTTGCTGATCTCGAGGTTTACCAATAATGGCGATCACTTCAAATGGCTTTTTCATAAGGTTTCCAAACGAATTAGGCTTGAATCAAAATTCTTCATCCCCATAATAAAGGCAAGTTGAACGTCTATGCGAGTGTTTTATATCAATTTGAGGCGCAAACCCGCCTGTCACTTGCATTGGAAACGAATTCTGGAGATATCATGAGCAACGAAGAAAACAAAGTAACCGAAGAAGAACTAGATCAGATCATTGCTGAAGCAGAAAAAGTTGAAGAAGCTGAACTGAACGCAGACGCTGCTGATGAGCAGGAAGCAAAGATTGCTCAACTAGAAGCGGCATTGCTAGCTAGCGAAACTAAAGTGAAAGAGCAGCAAGACTCTGTTCTTCGCGCTAAAGCTGAAGTTGAAAACATGCGTCGCCGTAGCGAGCAAGAAATTGATAAAGCGCGTAAATTCGCTTTGAACAAGTTTGCTGAAGGCCTACTGCCTGTTATCGACAACCTTGAGCGTGCAATGCAAGCTGCAGACGCTGAAAACGAAGTGGTTAAGCCACTATACGAAGGTGTTGAGCTAACACACAAAACATTCGTAGACACAGTTGCTAAGTTCGGTCTTAAAGAGATTAACCCTGAAGGTGAAGCGTTCAACCCTGAATTCCACCAAGCGATGTCTATCCAAGAAAGCCCAGATCACGAATCAAACACGGTTATGTTCGTGATGCAAAAAGGCTACGAGCTAAACGGTCGTGTAGTTCGCCCAGCAATGGTAATGGTTGCTAAGTAATTGAGTGGTGCTCGTTAAGTGAAAGGTTCGACTTTTTACTGATCAAGCAAACTGCAGTTACAACATAATTCACTAGTTGATGTGAAATAAGAAGAGAGGCTTATGCCTCTCTTTTTTTGTGCCTGTCACTTGAGAATCCGCTTAAATAGTCCGTCAAACTGCATTAAGGATGTCGTTCTTTTTATTCCATACGGAACAGCGGTTTAGAGTTTTGTGTTATGAAACTTGTTGTTAATGAGAAAATGTTTTGATGTCACACTTGTGATATTTTTGTAAACAAATGCTTTTAATTGTTATCTTTGTATGTAAAATCCACTGCCATATAGCGATATTACTCGCATATACAACTATAAAAGTACAAATTTTAAACACAACAGACTGGAGAAGAACGATGGATAAATCGCTCTCAAGTAAGATTTTTGTAGGCCTGTTTGTCGGCCTGATTATTGGTACTGCTATTCAGTACCTATTCAGCGGAATCGCTATTTTTGACACTTACCTACTTGGTGCTGCAGAAGGCGCTGGTGGTATGTTCGTATCACTTATCAAGTTGCTAGTAGTGCCTCTTGTATATGTATCTATTGTTTGCGGTATCGTTGAACTAAAAGATATCCGTTCATTTGGTCGTCTTGGTGGTAAAACCTTTGGTCTTTACATTATTAACACCATCATCGCGATCTCTGCTGCTCTAACGATTGGTCTTATTTTCCAACCTGGTGCGGGTGCAAACCTAGCAGGTACGGTTTCTGAGACGATTGCACTTACAACAACAGAAACACCAGACATCTTCTCTCTTGTTGTGAACATCGTTCCTAGCAACCCAGTACAAGCATTCGCAAGCGGCGACATGCTACAAATCATCTTCATGGCGATTCTGACTGGTCTTGCTATTCAAGCGCTTGATTCTCGTGGTGGCCCAGCTATCAAGACGTTCAAGATGGCTAACGAAATCATGATGAAGCTTATCGGCCTAGTAATGAGCCTAGCGCCATACGGTGTATTCGCTCTGATGATTCAACTAGGTGCGACACTGGATGCAAACACGCTAATGTCAGTAGCTGGCTACGTAGCGCTTGTTGTTGCAATGCTTGTGTTCTGGATCTTCTTCTTCTACCCAATGATGGTGGGTTCATTCACTGGTATTTCTCCAAAGCAGTTCCTACGTGCAACTCGTGAGCAAGTTCTATTCTCACTATCTACTGCAAGTTCGAACGCGACAATCCCAGTAACAATGCGCACTCTTACTGACAAACTAAAGGTATCTAAGTCAGTAGCGGGCTTCGGTGTACCACTAGGTGCAACAATGAACATGTCTGGTGTATCTATCTACATCGCACTAGCAACTATGTTCGTAGCAAACGCATTTGGTCAGCCAATCAACACTGCTGATATCTTCACTCTAGGTCTAACTATTCTGCTACTGTCTATCGGTGCTGGTGGTGTTCCAGGTGGCGGTGTAGTAATGGTAGGTGTTCTATTACACCAACTAGGTCTACCACCAGAAGGTCTAGCTATCGTTGCTGCTGTTGACCGTATCTGTGACATGTTCTGTACTTCTTCAAACGTAGTGGGTGACACAGCGGTAAACACTATCGTTGCTAAATCTGAAAACGAAATCGGCGTTGAAGCAGACGAAGAAGTTGAGCTGAAGAAAGCAGAAGCTTAATTAAAAGTTCTTTCCTCTATAGACAATGTCTATGTTGAAAGCCTTGATTGAAAACGGAGCCCAAGTGGCTCCGTTTTTTATTGGGTGATAAATGTAAATCTTGCTTGGAGTACCGTGGGCCAAGCATGGTGCGTTGAATTTTTTCTTAGCCTTGATTGTTTTGCCATAAGGCTTGTGCAAGCAGCATCAGATGTTATCCACACAAGGTAAAACAGGGCTTTTGAATCGAATAATGGGTTTAATGGTGTGTTAATGATATGCATTCTTACCTAATCATTCTTTTTATTAAAATAAATGTAAAAAAATCCGTTTTTACCCTTGAAAAGGTATCGTGAGCCCTTATCTATGGTGCATACGAAAGCAAATTGTATTTGCACTTTAATTTTGTGTATTAGGGTTGAATCTCTAATTACCACCCCCACATCAGTGGGTATAGCAAAAACTTAATAGAATATATTTCGGAGATAGCCTGATGGGTAAAATCATTGGTATTGATTTAGGTACTACTAACTCTTGTGTTGCTGTTCTTGACGGCGACAAACCACGCGTAATCGAAAATGCTGAAGGCGAACGCACAACAGCATCAGTAATCGCATACACAGAAGGCGAAACGCTAGTTGGTCAACCTGCAAAACGTCAAGCTGTTACTAACCCTCAAAACACACTGTTCGCTATCAAGCGTCTAATCGGTCGTCGTTTTGAAGATGAAGAAGTTCAACGCGATATCGAAATCATGCCTTTCAACATTGTTAAGGCTGACAACGGTGATGCATGGGTAGAAGCGCAAGGCCAAAAAATGGCTGCTCCTCAAGTATCTGCTGAAGTTCTTAAGAAAATGAAGAAAACAGCTGAAGACTTCCTAGGCGAAGAAGTAACTGGCGCAGTTGTAACTGTTCCTGCTTACTTTAACGATGCTCAACGTCAAGCAACTAAAGATGCTGGCCGTATCGCTGGTCTAGATGTTAAACGTATCATCAACGAACCAACTGCTGCTGCTCTAGCTTACGGTCTAGACAAGCAAGGTGGTGATCGCACTATCGCTGTATACGACCTTGGTGGTGGTACATTCGATATCTCTATCATCGAAATCGATGAAGTAGAAGGCGAGAAGACTTTCGAAGTTCTTTCAACTAACGGTGACACTCACCTTGGTGGTGAAGATTTCGATAACCGCATGATCAACTACCTAGTAGATGAGTTCAAGAAAGAGCAAGGTATCGACCTTAAAGCTGATCCACTAGCAATGCAGCGTGTTAAAGAAGCAGCAGAAAAAGCGAAAATCGAGCTTTCTTCTACTACTCAAACTGACGTAAACCTACCTTACGTTACTGCTGATGCGACTGGTCCTAAGCACATGAACATCAAAGTGACTCGTGCGAAGCTTGAGTCTCTAGTTGAAGACCTAGTACAACGTTCTCTTGAGCCTCTAAAAGTTGCTCTAGCGGATGCTGACCTATCTGTAGGCGAAATCACTGACGTTATCCTAGTTGGTGGTCAGACTCGTATGCCTATGGTTCAAGCTAAAGTATCTGAGTTCTTCGGTAAAGAGCCACGTAAAGACGTGAACCCTGACGAAGCAGTAGCAATGGGTGCTGCAGTTCAAGGTGGTGTACTAGCTGGTGACGTTAAAGACGTACTACTTCTAGACGTTACTCCTCTATCTTTCGGTATCGAAACGATGGGCGGCGTAATGACTAAGCTAATCGAGAAAAACACAACTATCCCAACAAAAGCGGATCAAGTGTTCTCTACAGCTGAAGACAACCAAAGCGCGGTAACTATCCACGTACTACAAGGTGAGCGTAAGCAAGCGACTTACAACAAGTCTCTTGGTCAGTTCAACCTAGAAGGTATCCAACCAGCACCACGTGGCATGCCACAAATCGAAGTAACTTTCGACCTAGATGCTGACGGTATCCTAAACGTATCTGCGAAAGATAAAGCGACTGGTAAAGAGCAGAAGATCACTATCCAAGCATCAGGCGGTCTGTCTGAGGAAGAGATCGAAGCAATGGTACAAGAAGCAGAAGCTAACAAAGAAGCGGACAAGAAGTTCGAAGAGCTAGTAACTGCACGTAACCAAGCTGACCAAATGATTCACGGTACTAAGAAGCAAGTAGAAGAAGCTGGTGAAGCTCTACCTGCAGACGAGAAAGAGAAGATCGAAGCAGCTATCGCGGCACTAGAAGAAGTTAAGTCTGGTAACGACAAAGAAGCTATCGACGCTAAAGTTCAAGAACTTATGCAAGCAGCTCAGAAGCTAATGGAAATCGCTCAACAACAAGCTCAAGCACAGCAAGCTGGCGCTGAAGCGGGTGAGCAACCTAAGCAAGACGACGACGTAGTTGATGCTGAGTTTGAAGAAGTTAAAGACGACAAAAAATAATTTCGTCGCAGAGTAGCCTGATTTCGTTGTCGGAAGTGCTCACCTACTAACGTAGGCTGCGCGCTTCCTCCTAGAACTCAAGCTATCTGCTTAGAAATTTGTCTCGAAGACTTATTAATACGGGCGTCAGAGGTAACTCTCACGCCCGTAAATTTGTATTTAGACTTGTCGATCTAGATAATAGCTTTATTCGGTGATTCAGCCGGCAGAACTTTTATCTAGATTGATACACAGACTACTGAAGTTACTTTTCGGTAGTAGCAATTATTTTGGTGACCTAGAACATGTCAAAACGTGATTTTTACGAAGTATTAGGCGTAAGCCGCGATGCATCAGAGCGCGATATTAAAAAAGCGTACAAGCGCTTAGCAATGAAATTCCACCCGGACCGTAACCAGGGTGATGAGAGCGCAGCGGACAAATTTAAAGAAGTAAAAGTAGCGTACGAGATCCTAACCGATCCTCAAAAGAAAGCAGCTTACGATCAATACGGTCACGCAGCTTTTGAACAAGGCGGCATGGGTGGTGGCGGCGGTTTCGGCGGCGGTCAAGGTGACTTCGGTGATATCTTCGGTGACGTATTTGGCGACATCTTCGGCGGTGGTCGTCGTGGTGGTGGTCAACAACGTGCACAACGTGGTTCAGACCTACGTTACAACATGGAACTGACTCTTGAAGAAGCGGTTCGTGGCGTATCAAAAGAGATTGAAGTACCAACACTGGTTGAATGTGACACTTGTGATGGTAGCGGCGCGAAGAAGGGTTCTTCTGCGCAAACTTGTGGTACTTGTCATGGCCACGGCCAAGTACAAATGCGTCAAGGTTTCTTCGCGGTTCAACAGACTTGTCCTACTTGTAACGGTAAAGGCAAGATCATCAAAGACCCATGTAACTCTTGTCACGGTCAAGGCCGTAAGCAGAAGACGAAAACACTTAACGTTAAGATCCCTGCTGGTGTTGATACTGGCGACCGTATTCGTCTATCTGGCGAAGGTGAAGCGGGAGAGCAAGGTGCTCCAGCTGGCGACCTATACGTACAAGTTCACGTAAAAGAGCACAACATCTTCGAGCGTGACGGCAACAACCTTTACTGCGAAGTACCAGTAAGCTTCTCTATGGCTGCTCTAGGTGGTGAAGTTGAAGTTCCAACACTGGATGGTCGTGTAAACCTTAAGGTGCCAGAAGAGACACAAACGGGCCGTATGTTCCGTATGCGTGGTAAAGGCGTGAAAGGTGTTCGTGGCGGCGGTGTAGGTGACCTAATCGTTAAGCTAGTGGTTGAGACGCCAGTTAAACTAAGCTCTCGTCAGAAAGAACTTTTACGTGAGTTTGAAGAGACATGTGGCGGCGAAGCGGCAAGCAAGCACAAGCCTAAGTCTGAAGGTTTCTTCAGCGGCGTTAAAAACTTCTTCGATGACCTAACTAAGTAATTAGGTTATTGAACTCTTAAGTTATTGATACTTTAACTTAAGGACGAAAATAGAAAGCCTGCTCATGTAGCAGGCTTTTTTGTGTCTTTAGAAAAGATAAAATAGGTAACGAATGAGATTAATTGGACTATCTCATCACCTCCAGCACGCTTTTGGCTCTGAGATACCAGAGTGATGTAACTCTAAAATATCAGTCGTTGAGTCTAGGCAGTCATCGTTTGTCTGTGGTGCGTGCGGCTCAGCTTGAATGATATAGGTCGTGCTGCTTGCTGAGATAGCGAGTGTGTATCGGCTTGTATCGGTATCGCAAAAGCTGCATGTCCCGGCGGAGATCATCCCCTGCGCTGCGGATGCATAATCGTCCGTATATTGGGTTTCCAGCTCTAATTGTATTTTGGTCATGTCGGCCAACGCGTTGACACGATGCGCCTTCATGACATGGTTGGTATAACTCGGGTAAGCGATTGCCCCAAGTATTCCCACGATGACGACAGCCAGCAATAACTCGATCAATGTCATCCCTCTCATGCTTATGTTGTTGCTGTTGCATATATTTTTTCGAATCATCGCGAGTAGTTTCCTTTCATAACCCAGTACATTCTTCTCCGGTGGTAGCATCGCTGCAAGATTAAATACGGTTACGCACTGAATTACATAGGAATTTGGGAAATGACTCGCGGGTTTACGCTTCTAGAGCTGCTGATTACGGTCGTGGTACTTTCAGTACTGCTGGCTGCTGCTGCCCCGAGTTTTAGTTATCTATTAGCGTCCTCCAAAATTCAAAGACTCGCCCCTGAGGTTCATGGTTTCTTGGTTACTGCGCGATCCGAAGCCATTGCCCGAAATCAAGAACTACACCTTCTATTTTTGGTTTCGAATACGTTAGGTGCGATTGAGGATACAGAAGGTGAGTGGGATTTGGTTCTCAGCACTACCGCTTCTTATGTGCCAGGTAATGTGGTGATGCATCTTGATGGTTCAGCCTATCAAGATATCACAGTCTCGTTCAGCTTTTTAAATCAGAACTCAATCTCTATTGATGGAGTAAGAGGTCGCTTTATTAATGGTAACGTCACCATAGCTTCAGTGAGTACCCCGTCTGAAGAACTTTCTATTAAGGCATCAAATACAACAGGGCGTATTCGGATTTGCAGCAGCGACCCTAATAGCGATGGGCGCAACAGCATTGGTCATTATGGTTATGAGATCTGCAACTAAGCTTGCTCAAGGCAGTACCTTGGTAGAAATGATGGTGGCCTCTGCTATAGGCGTGATTGTTATAGGGACGATTGGTAGTGTGTTCATCACTAACCAACGTCTAAGCTCAGAGAAAAGCCTGGAGGTGCTCCTTTCACAAAACTTGTTCTCCACTGCACAAATGATGAAAGAAGAGATTTTGCGTGCCGGATATAACGCCAATGCCGGACAGTCGGTAAAGTTATCAGGTGCACCAAATACGATTTATGCCCAGAAAATCAGTGCTGATGAAGCTTATCTTGGTTTTGTTTATCTGCAAAATAGTACTTCATCTGCTTATCGAAATATTGTTTATCAGTTCAAAGACAATAAGCTCAACTACTGCCTTGGAGAATCGACCGATCTTTTGGCTATCGATGAAAAGCCATTTAGCAATGTAAGCGGTGATGTGACGATGACGTGTCAAAGTTTGTTCTTCGAACGACAAATTCAGATAGATGCGTTCTCTGTTTCTGTGGAAGACATATCGAGCAGTCAGGCGAGTTCTCAAAGGATCAACATGACGCTTGAGGCGTCGTTAGTGAATGCGGATTTGAGCCAAAAAGTGATGACATCCGTTGTGCAAAGGAACTGGCAATGAAGAGTGATAAGCAACAAGGAGCGATAACGCTGATGTTAGTCAGTATTCTCTTGATTGGTGTACTGATCGTTTCTCTTGGTTCATTTAAGGTCACGTTCTATCAAATCAAGCGGGCGCAAAATGAGGTCCAAGCGCGCAAAGAACACTGGCAAGCGGAAGGTGGTTTAGAGTGCACTTACGCTTATCTGCTTGAATTAGATAAGACGGTTGCTGATATTCAAGATGCCAGTACTCGTCCAGCCGACTTTGAAGATTGGTGTTCTCCTTATCAAAATCAGCCTCAAATCGATGTATCGAGCAGTGCTAGTTCTAGTGCTTATTTGGTGACGTCTTCTTCGAACACCAACTCCCTTTATAAGACGATAAGAGAACAGTCTCAGTTAGGCACGGGAGCAATCCAGTCGACGGGGCCAATAGAGATAGTTGGTACGTTGAGTCTCAAGCCAACAGCGAAAGAAGAGCCAATCAGTGGTAATGAATATGAGTGTGTCAGTGTCTCATTCGCTGATCTGTTTACTTATCAATATGATGCGACTCATGGTGATTCAACGCAGGTGTTGGGGTTAGAAGTTAAGGATCCAGCAGCTGATGGCCCTTTTTCTGGCTTTGATGGCGTTTGTCACAGCGATTATAAAACGGCGATCCCGAAAGGTACTTCAGGCAGTACTTATTCGATCTCTGCCCCTGACTATTATCAAGGAACCAATCCACCGCCGTTCATGAAAGACTTTAATCCAGATCCTAATATGAATCCGTTTTACACCTTCTTTGGTATGGCTAGAACGGAACAAAATATTCTCGATCTGTCGCAAGATACGGACTTGTTTAAGCATGTTCAGCTATTGAACGCGACGGAGTGTGGCCCTGAGATCATGGAGCACTTTACGATAGGCCAAACCAAAGGGCTATGGATTGAAGGTAATTGTCACATCAATGCAGCGGTAGCAGCTGCAAATAACCCATCTCAACTTCTCGTGATTCAAGATGGTGTGCTCGCGCTGAATGGAGCCATGACTTACAACGGGGTGATTTATCACTTGGTTGATTATCAAAAGAGCCATGTGAAAACGAGAGTCGATAATTTCTGGAACTCACTTGTAGCTAACAACGTGTTTGCTCCCTTTATCAAAGACATCGATGAGGCTAGCGTGATTAAAAAGAGTGTCGGGATTCAATTTGCTTCTGGTTTGCCTTCTGGTGGTCTTATCTTTGATTCTCCCTCGGGAGTGACGACCATAGTGGGGGATATGGACATGGATTTTCGTGCGGATTCGAACCCAAGTGACCCGCCTTCTACGTACCAATGGCAGCGAGGCTCATGGAGTGATTTCTAAGAATTCTGGCTTCAGTTTGCTAGAGGTACTTCTCTCTTTTCTGCTGATTGGCGTCGCGTCGTTAGGGTTGGTTAAATTACAGGTGTATGCGGAACAAAAGTCGGATCATGCGCTCCAGAGTGTGGAAGCTTTGCATTTTGCGGAAAGGCAGATGGAGTATTATCGAACTCGCGCGCTCAATGTTAGTGGGGCGGTAGGGCTTATTCCTTTTGAGGAACTAAATCAATCGAGCTACTGTCTCAACATTGCGAGTTCAGATCCCTTATCCGGTTTATCGGGCTCTGCGTATTCGATGACATGTGAAGTCACCAATGCGAACGGAGCCTTATCTGGCGCGCTCAAAAACATTACTGTCACAATTGCATGGCAAGATCGTATGAACCGCGCGCAAAGTATTTATCTCGAAACTATGCTTTCCAAATACAGTGAGTTTGACTGATCCCTAAGCAAACGTTTACTGCATGCCAAGGCTTACGCCACTCCTTTTACGGACAATTTTCACTCCTCGGACATTGTTTAATTACTGGTTAAATCCATGTATATGGAATGGTGTTTTTTGTGTTTTTATATTGTTGTGGTTGTATGGTATTTTTGCAAAATATGTCTCCATTTATGGAATTTAGGGTGGAATCTTGTGCTTTTTATGGGGGCTTTTAATAGAATATGTGTTGTACCAATAGGCCGTGGTAAAAACTTATATTAGGCCTAAACAAACAACATCACATATGGAGTTACAATGAGTAACCAAGCCGTAAAAAAAGCACCATCGACTGACAAGATCAGTGGAATGGATCGCTTTCTAAACTTCATTGAACGCGCCGGCAACAAAATTCCAGATCCAGCAATCCTGTTCTTCTGGGCTCTAGTTATCGTATGGGTAGCATCTGCACTTTTGTCGAATCTTTCATTCGATCTAATCAATCCTCAAACGGGTGCTGCTCTAGAAGTAAATAACCTACTGACTGGTGAAGCGCTTGCTAGCTTCCTAGCGAATATGGTTACTACGTTCACAGGCTTCGCACCACTAGGCATCGTACTTGTTGCTATGCTAGGTGTTGGCGTTGCAGACTCTTCAGGCTTCATTACTACTGGCCTTAAGAAGATGCTGAACTTCACGCCAGCTAAGCTACTTACGCCAATGCTAATCTTGGTTGCTATCGTGTCTCACACAGCAGCTGATGCAGGTTACGTTCTAGTAATCCCTCTTGGCGGTATCATCTTCCACGCTGCGGGTCGTCACCCTCTAGCGGGTATTGCAGCAGCATTTGCTGGTGTATCAGGTGGTTTCTCTGCGAACTTCATCCCTTCAGGTATCGACCCGCTACTAGCTGGCTTCACGCAAACAGCGGCAAACGTTCTTGACCCTGAATACGTGATTAACCCTCTAGCGAACATCTTCTTTACTGGCCTATCTTCAGTTCTTATTGTTGCTATCGGTTGGTACGTAACTGAGAAGATCATCGAACCTCGCCTAGCGAACACGCCAGTTGATGAAGATGCTGAAGAAGCACCTGATCTAGGTACGTTCACTGCAATTGAATCAAAAGCATTCAAATACGCAGGTTGGGCAATGGTTGCTGGTATTGGTCTGCTTGTTGCGGCTCTAATCCCTGAGAACTCTGCACTGCGTTCTCCTGAAGGTGAGCTAACAGCATTCTCTGCACCAGTTATGAAGTCTATCGTTCCTCTGATCTTCATCCTGTTCATCATCCCAGGTATCGTTTACGGCCGTGTAGCGGGTACTTTCAAGAACAGCAATGACGTAATCAAGGCGATGTCTGAGACAATGGCTACGATGGGCGCGTACATTGTAATGTCGTTCTTCTGTGCACAGTTCCTATCGGCATTCGGTCAATCAAACATTGGTACTATGCTGGCACTTTACGGTGCTGAAGGCCTGAAAGCGATGGACCTTCCTGGTGAAGCGACAATCGTTGGTATGATTCTACTAACGGCTTCAGTTAACCTTCTTGTTGGTTCTGCATCGGCTAAGTGGGCACTTATCGGTCCAATCCTAGTTCCAATGCTAATGGTTGTAGGTATCTCTCCTGAGCTATCTCAAGCGGCTTACCGTGTTGGTGACTCAGTGTCTAACATCATCTCTCCACTAATGGTGTTCTTCCCACTGGTTGTTGTTTACTGCCAACGCTACGTTAAGTCTACAGGTATCGGTACTCTAGCTTCTCTAATGATGCCATTCTCGATTGCAATGCTAATCGGTTGGTCTATCTTCCTGCTAGCTTACTGGGCTCTTGGTATTCCACTAGGTATCCAAGCACCTTACACTTACACAATGTAAGATTGAACTAAGCAAAATTAAGCTTTATTCATTACTAAGCCCGCACCGAAATGTGCGGGCTTTTTTGTGCTATTTTTCCGCTCTATTTTCATATCCAAAAATTTTTATATCAAAAAGAAAGGTACTCAGCTTATACTCCGGATTACGGCTAATTGTTGGCCGGTAAAATTAGGAAATCCAAAACATCATGAAAATTCTGCTTCTGGTAGGGTTAATTGTTTTAAATGGTCTGTTTGCCATGTCTGAGATTGCATTGGTAGCAGCAAAAAATAGTCGGCTGAAACGCTTGGCCGAAAAGCACCGTTCTGCTCAGATCGCACTTGAGCTTAAAGAAAATCCAACTCGCTTCCTCTCAACCATTCAAATCGGTATTACCGTCATAGGCCTGCTCAGCGGCATCGTGGGTGAGGCGACGTTATCTGCACCACTAGCCGTGCAACTAGAACTGTGGGGCATGGATGCAACGCAAGCGAATGTTCTGTCTACCGCGGTCGTCGTTGTCGGTATTACTTACTTTGCGATTGTTGTTGGTGAACTCGTACCAAAACGCTTTGCTCAATCTCAAGCGGAAACCATCGCTGTGTTGGTCGCTATGCCAATCTATTGGTTGTCTAAAATCGCGACGCCGTTTGTTTTTGCTTTGTCTGCTTCAACGGAAGGTATTCTTAAGTTGATGGGCCGAGGTGGCGAAGAAGACAGTGTGACGGAAGACGATATTCATGCGCTTGTTAAAGAGGGCTCAGACTCCGGTGTGATTGAACGTGGTGAGCAAGAGATGATTCGCAATATCTTGCAGCTTGATGATCGCTTAGTGAGCTCATTGATGACGCCACGTCGAGACATCGATTTTCTGGATGTCGACCAACCTGTCGAGAACATCTTGAAGCAGCTCCGCTCATCAAAGCACAGCGTATTCCCTCTATGCCAAGACCATCTAAATAAGGTGGTAGGCACAGTGTCTGCCAAGGCTTTATTGAATCAGGCGGGTAATCTAAGTATTCAAGTGATCATGGGGCTGTCTAAATCTCCAATCTATGTACCGGAATCGATGAAGGCGCTACGCCTCCTTGGTTATTTTAAAGAGTCGGGCACTGAGATGGCATTCATTGTTGATGAGTATGGCGATGTTCAAGGCCTCGTGACTCATTACGACATTCTAGAGGCGATTGCGGGAGAGTTATCAAACAACCCGAACGACCTTTGGACTGAGTCTCTGCCAGATGGCTTGCTGGTGGATGGATTAATCCCGATTAGCGAACTGAAAAATCGCTTGGAGCTTTCAGAGTTAGAGGGTGAAAGCGAGGGCTTCCAAACTCTAAACGGACTCATCACATGGCTGCTAGGTCGCTTGCCTGAGACGGGAGAGATCGTTGAGTGTCAGCAGTGGCAGTTTGAGATTATCTCGGTTGAGAATAATCGTATTGTGAGCGTCAAAGCGACGCAAATCGTTAATGATTTGCTTGCAGCCGAAAGCTAGACTGACAGTTAATCATCCAGTCCATGGCTATTGGTGGGCATCTCTTTGTTGTCCATCATCACTAAGATTAGGTATGCTTCACCGCATACCTTTTTTGTTTCTATTGTTTGTTTTTGGAGTCCCCTTTGTCAGACCATCAATTCACCCCTCAAGATGAAATCTTCATGCGACGTGCCATCGAAGTGGCAAAAAAAGCGGAGCGTGAGGGAGAGGTGCCTGTTGGTGCCGTACTGGTAAAAGATGGTGAGATTATCTCTGAAGGGTGGAACCGTTCGATTGGCAGCCATGACGCAACAGCGCACGCTGAAGTAGAAACCTTGCGTAAAGCGGGACAGGTTCTGGAAAATTATCGACTGCTTGATACCACTTTGTATGTCACGCTTGAGCCATGCCCTATGTGTGCGGGTGCCTTGTTACACAGCCGAGTGAAGCGCATTGTTTTTGGCGCGCCAGACCTAAAAGCGGGTGCAGCAGGGACGGTGTTGAACTTGTTTGAGAGCCAAGCTTCCTATCACTATGCTGATGTTGAGCACGGGCTATTAGAGGATGAGTGTCGCGAGCAACTACAAGCGTTTTTCAAGCGTCGTCGAAAAGAGATAAAAGAGAAGCGAAAGCAAGAGCGTTTGCTAGAAGAGCAGCAGTTAGAAGCAGACAAGGCGCTTAAAAAGAAATAGCAGCAAGTTTAAGGCACTCTCATAGTAAGAGTGCCAAACCAGCTTACTTGGTTATAGAGTTTACTCGGCAATCATCTGCATGAAAGCACGGTTGCGCCAAATGATCTTCTTCTTATTATTTGAAAGCATACGCTTACGACGGTTTGCTGCAACTGTCTTATCCAAGCGTTTCGATTTCAGTTTCTTCATCATCTCAATGATTTCCTATTGGTCGTCTGACTGTGTCGTTTGGATTAACGACTTAATTATAGTGTGATTCGTCTGTTTGGTCTGTCGCACAGAGGCAGACATAGAAGAGCAATCCTAGTCTCAAGCCTTTAACTTCGGCCAATGGCCAATGGCCAATAGCCAATAACCAAGCGCAGCAGAACGATAATCTTAATTGTGGTGTGTCGTTATAAGGTGCGATTGTTACTGTAATATGACACCGCCTTTATCACGGTCTTTTATCCGTATCTCTCCTTTGTGTAAGCGATAGAAAACGTAATAAAAAAGAGCAATGCTGGAAGGCATTGCTCTTTTGGTTTTATTTCGAAGGCTCAGAACCACTTACTGTTGGCTCTGCAGCGCTGATGCTAGATTCAGCCCCAGAAGTCTCTAAAGGTGGAATAACGATCAACCCTTCAAGACTCTCTTCTTGTTCTTTATTACGCTTATTAACGTGGCCGATGATGCTTTGGTAATAACGGCGAATGTTCTCTACGTAGTTTCTAGCTTCATCACCACGGGCATAACCATAGCGAGTTTGGCTGTAGTATTTCTTCTGTCTTAGTAGAGGCAGTCTGTCTTTTACATCACCCCAAGCATCAGGATCTCCGCCTTGCGCTTTGGTTAAGCGACGTGCGTCCATCATGTGTCCGTAACCGACATTGTATGAAGCAAGCGCAAACCAGATCTTTTCATGTTGTGTGATTGAATCTGGTACTCGGTTCACGATACGACGCAGGTACTCAACACCACCTTGTACCGACTGTTTAGGGTCGAGACGGTTGGTCACCCCAACACTCTTCGCGGTCGGCAGTGTCAGCATCATCATGCCACGAACACCGGTTGGTGAGCGTGCGACTGGGTTCCAGTGTGACTCTTGATACGCCAGTGCAGCAATCAGGCGCCAGTCAAACTCTTGCGAGTACTTTTGAAACAGTGGCGACCATTTTGGTAGCTTGCTGTCGAGCGCGCGGATAAAGGCACGAGTATCAACGTAATCAAAAGTGCCGATATGACCGATGTACTTTTCTTCTAGCGAAGCAAGTTCACCGGATTGTTTTAGATTACCGAAGAACTCAATCAGCAATGCGTACAGGCTTTCATCTTCAGACTTCTCTAAGTACCAAGAGATAGGTTGGTCTTCAGTAAGCTCAAACGCCAATGCTACGTCTGGGTACAAACGTTGTGCTAGTGATAGTTCGATAGAATCGGCAACCGTAAATAGGCGCTCGCCCGTTGATACTTCTTTTAGCAGATCATTGATGTCGGCATTGCCTATTGCATCGTAGATGAAGTCATTATGCGTGTTCTGTAACTGCTTAAGTGTGGGCTCAAAGTGTGAGTCTTTCACCACTACTAAAGAGGGCGTCAGAGTCTCGTTAGGTGACGCGTCTTCTGATTCAGCTTG
Source organism: Vibrio sp. 99K-1 (assembly GCF_013114585.1). Classification (NCBI taxonomy): domain Bacteria; kingdom Pseudomonadati; phylum Pseudomonadota; class Gammaproteobacteria; order Vibrionales; family Vibrionaceae; genus Vibrio; species Vibrio sp. 99K-1. The sequence goes on along the minus strand of NZ_VTXF01000007.1, from coordinate 74,735 downwards.
CGCTTTGATGAATTCAGCCTGACGTTCGTTCTCAAACTTGATCAGTTGATCTAGGTTTCTTGGACGCCATTGGCCTTTTTTGTACACCACTTGTTGGCTTACGTAGTAATAAGCAGGCGCTGCACGATAAGCTCGCGTCAGTTTGTTGTTTTGCGTTAACCCTGTAGCGATTAGGTCGATCTCGCCTTTCTTTAGGGCGGGGAATAGGCCGGATAGACGGTAAGCCGGTTTAACCTCAAGCTTCACCCCCAGCTCTTGTGCAAACTCACGAGCTAATTCGTAATCGAGACCAGCTGGGCCATCAGGACCAATGTAATAAGAGAGTTGGTTATTCAGAGTACCGACACGAAGCACGCCACGCTCTCGTATCTGCTCGAGGACACTTTTAGGCTCAGATTCAATCTGGCATGCGGTTAGCCCAAACAGAGCGATAACCAGCAGAAAGGACTTAGACAAAAAGATGAGAGAAAATTTAGGCATCAAAATGAAATCTCGAAAAGTGGAAGCCCCTTTATACCAAACCCCGCAAGGCTGGCAAAGTAGGTTTCATTAAACTGATGTAAAAGTGGTGATAAATGCAGCAAAACTGGCATTTACGCAGAAACATGAAAAAAATCACGCAAACGGTTGCTTTTGGTGTTACGTCACAAAAAAAAATGCTTTATAATGCGCTCGCATTGAAGAGGTGGGATCGGCATAGGTTTTTAAACCTTCGGGAATAGCTTCGAAGAAAACAGTTAGGTTTTTCCTTTAACCCACTGAATTTATTCCAATATCACCTTAATCAACTGCATAAGAGACCTAAGCACATGAGAATTTTGCGTGGCTCCCCAGCTCTATCTGAGTTTCGTGTTAACAAGCTTTTAGAGCTTTGTCGTGAATTAAGCTTACCTGTAACAGGTATTTACGCTGAGTTTGCCCACTTTGCTGATTTAACAGCAGACCTAGACGCGTCTGAAGTTGAGAAGCTAGAAAAGCTACTGACTTACGGTCCAACGATTGAAGAGCATGAACCTGAAGGTTTACTGCTGCTTGCTACACCTCGTCCAGGTACTATTTCTCCTTGGTCTTCAAAATCTACAGATATCGCACATAACTGTGGCCTAGCGAAAGTATCTCGCCTAGAGCGCGGTACGGCTTTCTACATTGAAACGTCTTCTGAACTTTCTGAGCTTCAACTTGTTGAGCTGAAAGCGATTCTTCACGATCGTATGATGGAAGTGGTTTTCACTGACTTCGAATCAGCAGCAGCATTGTTCACCGTTGCAGAACCAGCACCTTATGCGGAAGTTGATCTTCTTACCGGCGGCCGTAAAGCGCTTGAAGAAGCAAACGTTACCCTAGGTCTCGCTCTTGCAGAGGATGAGATTGATTACCTACTTGAAAGCTTTGTCACTAAGCTTGAACGTAACCCGACTGATATCGAGCTAATGATGTTTGCACAAGCGAACTCAGAGCACTGTCGTCACAAGATCTTCAACGCTGATTGGACTATCGACGGCGTTAAGCAAGAAAAATCATTGTTCAAGATGATTAAGAATACGTTTGAAGTGACTCCTGATAACGTTCTGTCTGCTTATAAAGATAACGCGGCAGTAATGACTGGCTCTGAAGTGGGTCGTTTCTTCCCAGATCCAGAAACTCGTCAGTACAACTACCACCAAGAGAAAACACACATCTTGATGAAAGTTGAAACGCACAACCACCCAACGGCTATTTCTCCATGGCCGGGCGCATCGACAGGTTCAGGCGGTGAAATCCGTGATGAAGGCGCGACAGGTATTGGTGGTAAGCCAAAAGCAGGTCTAGTGGCGTTCTCTGTATCTAACCTTAAGATCCCGAACTTTGTTCAACCTTGGGAAACAGATTTTGGTAAGCCAAGCCGTATCGTTACTGCATTGGATATCATGCTTGAAGGTCCTCTTGGTGGCGCGGCATTCAACAACGAATTTGGTCGTCCAAACCTACTAGGTTACTTCCGTACTTACGAAGAGAAAGTAAATTCTCACGCAGGTGAAGAAGTACGTGGTTACCACAAGCCAATCATGCTGGCTGGTGGTCTTGGTAACATCCGTGACGAGCACGTTCAGAAGAAAGAGATCCCAGTAGGTGCAAGCCTAATCGTTCTAGGTGGTCCTGCGATGAACATCGGCCTTGGTGGCGGTGCAGCGTCTTCAATGGATTCTGGTTCTTCTTCAGAAGATTTAGATTTCGCTTCTGTACAACGTGAAAACCCAGAAATGGAGCGTCGTTGTCAGGAAGTTATCGACCGTTGTTGGCAGCTAGGTGATGCGAACCCAATCGCATTCATCCACGATGTGGGCGCGGGCGGTATCTCAAATGCACTTCCTGAGCTTGTAGACGATGGCGAGCGTGGCGGTATCTTTAACCTGCGTGACGTGCCAAACGATGAGCCGGGTATGAGCCCACTTGAAATCTGGTGTAACGAATCTCAAGAGCGTTACGTAATGGCGGTTGCTGATAAAGACATGGCAACGTTCGACGCGATTTGTAAGCGTGAACGTGCACCATACGCCGTGGTTGGTAAAGCAACGGAAGAGCGTGAACTTAAACTAGAAGATTCACACTTCGACAACACGCCAATCGACATGCCAATGGACATCCTGTTAGGTAAAACGCCTAAGATGCACCGTGACGCGAAAACGCTAAAAGCAAACAACCCTGCGATTGACCGTTCTGGCATCGAAATGAACGAAGCGGTTGACCGTGTTCTTCGCTTGCCAACAGTCGCAGAGAAAACATTCCTTATCACTATCGGTGACCGTTCGGTAACAGGCCTTGTAGCTCGTGACCAAATGGTTGGCCCATGGCAGATTCCTGTTGCTAACTGTGCGGTAACGGCAGCAAGCTATGACTCTTACCACGGTGAAGCGATGTCTCTTGGTGAGCGTACGCCAGTGGCATTGCTAGACTTCGGCGCATCGGCTCGCCTAGCGGTTGGTGAAGCAATCACAAACATCGCAGCGACTAACATCGGCGATATCAAACACATTAAACTGTCGGCGAACTGGATGTCTCCAGCGGGTCACCCAGGTGAAGATGCAGGCCTTTACGAAGCGGTTAAAGCAGTGGGTGAAGAGCTATGTCCAGCACTGGGTCTAACTATCCCAGTGGGTAAAGACTCAATGTCGATGAAGACTAAGTGGGAAGAGAACGGCGAGCAGAAAGAAGTAACGTCTCCGCTATCTCTTGTTATCACTGCATTTGCTCGTGTTGAAGATGTTCGTAAGACAATTACGCCTCAACTTCGTACTGACAAAGGTGACACTTCACTGGTTCTTATCGACCTAGGTAACGGCAAAAACCGTCTAGGTGCAACGGCACTGGCGCAAGTTTACAAGCAGCTTGGTGACAAGCCAGCAGACGTAGACAACGCAGCACAGCTAAAAGGTTTCTACGAAGGCGTTCAAGCACTGGTTGCTAACGACCAAGTTGTGGCTTACCACGATAAAGGCGATGGTGGTCTGTTCGTAACACTGGCTGAGATGGCGTTCGCTGGTCACTGTGGTGTTAATGCAAACATTGAAGCTCTAGGTGAAGACACGCTAGCAGCACTATTCAACGAAGAGCTAGGTGCGGTAATCCAAGTTCGCAACGATGACCTAGACGCGGTTCTTTCAACTCTTGCGGCAAACGGCCTAGAAGCGTGCTCACACGTAATTGGTTCTGTTGAAGCATCTGATGAGCTAGTGATTAAGTCTGGCGAGTCTGTTGTGGTTGAACGTAACCGTACTGAGCTACGTACTATCTGGGCTGAGACGACGCATAAGATGCAAGGTCTACGTGATAACCCAGCATGTGCAGACCAAGAGCACGAAGCGAAGAAAGACAACTCAGATCCGGGTCTAAATGTGAAACTGAGCTTCGACGTAAATGAAGACATTGCTGCACCGTTCATCAACACTGGCGCTAAGCCTAAGATGGCGATTCTACGTGAGCAGGGTGTTAACTCTCACGTTGAAATGGCAGCAGCATTCGACCGTGCAGGCTTCGAAGCAACTGATATTCACATGAGCGACATCCTTACGGGTCAAGCGGTTCTAGAAGAGTACAATGGCCTTGTGGCTTGTGGTGGCTTCTCTTACGGTGACGTACTAGGCGCTGGTGAAGGTTGGGCTAAGTCGGTTCTGTTTAACGATTCGACTCGTGAGCAATTTGAAAACTTCTTCAAGCGTGAAGATACCTTCTCTCTAGGTGTGTGTAACGGTTGTCAGATGTTGTCTAACCTACGTGAACTTATCCCTGGTGCAGAGTACTGGCCACGTTTCGTTCGCAACGAATCTGAACGTTTTGAAGCGCGTTTCAGCCTAGTAGAAGTTCAGAAATCTGATTCTGTATTCTTCAATGGCATGGAAGGTTCTCGTATGCCAATCGCTGTTTCTCACGGTGAAGGCCGCGTAGAAGTACGTGACAACGACCACCTAAACGCGATTGAAAACTCAGGTACGGTTGCTCTACGTTACGTTGATAACCACGGTAACCAAACTCAGCAATACCCGAACAACCCGAACGGTTCGCCAAACGCTATCACAGGTTTAACAACGACGGATGGCCGCGTGACAATCATGATGCCTCACCCAGAGCGTGTATTCCGCACGGTGGCTAACTCTTGGTCTCCTGAAGGCTGGGGCGAGAATGGCGCTTGGATGCGTATGTTCCAAAACGCACGTAAGAATGTGGGTTAATCATGCCGCGTTAATCTAGATTAGATTAAGCAAAAATTAAAAGCGCAGATCGAAAGGTCTGCGCTTTTTTTTGTGAATTTTTTTGGAACCAGAGTGATAAATTGAGGTTTGCAGTTTGCTGTTCTAAAAATCTCCACTACGCTAAATGTTATGGAATCAATTTGTTAGGCGAATAATGTCTGTTTTTACGCAGAGTAATATTCGTTCGTCTGTGCAAAAACTGAATCAATCATCGTGGCATAAGAGGGAACTATGAAAACAACAATCACAAAAGCCGTTGCAGTGGCAGCGATTGTCATGTCGTTAGCTGGGTGTGTAGGTAGTAACGCTGTGACCGGGAAATTAATGAAGTTTAACGTCGAGGTAGTGGATAACCGTTACGCTCGTGCGGGCGTCAACTTCTTGCTTGCTCCGGTTTACGCATTGACTACTGCAGCCGATTACATTGTATTTAACTCGATTGAATTCTGGGCTGGTAAAAACCCACTTACTGGTGCGCCTCACATCTTCGATAGTAAAGTCGATACCATGATCGATGTGAATGACAGTCTAGACGATTCACTAAAAGAAGCACCACTAGGCTTCAACAATCGCCAGATCGAATGGGGTGAAATGCAGCAAATCGATGAAAACACGATTCGCATGGATATCACTTACAACGATGGTCAGAAAGCAGTACTACTGGGTGTTCGCGATGGCGATAAGGTCAGCTACTACATGGATGGCACATTGGTATCTGAAACCTCTATCCAGGCTCTAGAGCAGTTAGCCGCAGAGAAAGTGTAACGTCTTTCATTATCTATAGATAAAAGAAAAGCCGCTGGATTTAACCCCAGCGGCTTCGTATTTTCTAGCATCTAGCATCTAGCATCTAGCATCTAGCATCTAGCGCTTAGATTAGTTGTTGCTGTGTAGCTCGCTGTTCAGCTCAACAGCAGACTTGTTCGCTAGACACTCAATTTGACCTGTGATCGAGTTGCGACGGAACAGCAGATCAGAAACACCAGCTAGGTCGCGAGCTTTAATGATTTCTACCTCGTTGCCTTCTTTATCTAGCATGCGAACTTTTGTACCAGCCGTTACATATAGACCAGACTCAACAGTGCAGCGGTCGCCCATTGGGAAGCCAAGACCTGCGTTTGCGCCTAGTAGGCAGTTTTCGCCGATAGAGATAACCATAGTACCGCCACCAGACAGAGTACCCATGATAGAAGCGCCGCCACCGATGTCTGAACCGTTACCTACAACAACACCTGCAGAGATACGACCTTCAACCATGCTTACGCCTGTTGTACCCGCGTTGAAGTTGATGAAACCTTCGTGCATTACCGTTGTACCTTCACCCACATGTGCGCCAAGACGAACACGAGAAGTATCAGCAATACGAATACCTGTTGGTACCACGTAATCCACCATTTTAGGGAACTTGTCTACGCAATCTACAGACAAAGCGCGACCTGCAAGGCGAGCTTCGATTTGACGCTCAGCCAGCTCAGGTAGGTCGATTGGGCCTTCGTTTGTCCATGCGATGTTGTGCAGTAGACCGAAGATGCCGTCTAGTACCGTACCGTGTGGTTGAACTAGGCGGTTAGAGATAAGTTGTAGCTTTAGGAAGCCTTCAGCAACAGATGCTGGCTTCTCGTCAGTCGCAAGAACAACAAGAACCAATGGTTGATCAGATGCTGCTGCTTTTTCTGCGAAAGATGCGTTTGCTGCATCGTCGTTTGCTGCGAATGCTTTCGCTAGTTCTGCGCTTTGTGCAGCAGAGATTTCGATAGCTTGGTTGCCTTCAGTGTAACCTGCTACTTCACCAACAGCCGCTACTAGAGCGTCGCTTGGGTTTAGAAGTGGGCTAGGGAAGAACGCTTCAATGATTTTATTGTCGCGGTTTTTGGTTGCCGTACCGAAGGCTAGTGAAAAGAAAGCCATGTTGAATCTCCATGTGTTGAGTCTTGAATTTGCTATTCCAAAACAACAGCTCGAATAACAAGTGCTGCCGTTAGCAAAGTTAATTTAATTACGTTCATCATAAAGAGAGCGCCCTCGTTATGAAAGGGCGCATCGGGATAAAGTCTGTAAAATGATATTGCTTGTCTTTTGAGAGATATTTTTCTGCAATGAGAAAACGCTGCAGATCAATACAAATTGGCGGATATATGAGTCAATATTGCCCTGAGTGAGCATTTAAACAAACAGCGCTTTATGAGCTTGCTCGATCCCTTCAATCAACATCTGCATACCGATAACTGCCAGTATCAAACCCATCATTCGAGTAATCACGTTCAGTGCGCTTGGCCCTACCGCTTTCACGAAGCGTTCGCCAAACACAAACAATACGTAGGTTAAGGTACACAACAGACCAAACGCGATGATGGTGATGACCGTTTCATAGATGCCCTCGGTGCTGGCAAAGTTCATCGCGGTGGCAATTGTCCCCGGACCTGCCAGTATCGGCATGGCCAGTGGTGATACTGCGATACTTAGCGCTGCGTCTTGTTGGGCGTCTGAGTTAACCTTCTCTTTCGCCTTCGAGTGTGTCGATTCACCTTGTAGCATGTGAAAGCCAATCAAGAAGACCAAAATTCCGCCAGTGATGCGCAGGGCATAAAGCGTGATACCAAAAAGGTCGAAGATCAGCTTGCCAGAAATGGCAAACGTACTGACGATGATGAATGCGATAAACACTGAGCGAAACGCGATCGACTTAACGGTCTCCCTATCGTTGTCGCCTGTTAAACCAAGAAAGATTGGCGTGTTAGCGATAGGGTTCATGATGGCGAAAAAGCCCATGAACACTGTGATGGTATGAATGATGAGCTCTTTCATATTATTCCTTTAAAAAGATGCAGTTAAATACATATGTTGAATAAGAATAGATACTAGAGCAAGTATGAATAAAAAACAGCCAGCATAGGGCTGGCTGTATAGTTTTAGTGATGGGAGTAGAGTTTTGGTTGTGTGTTGGTGTCGATTTTTCAACTAACGCCTCGGCTTGAGGCGCTAAATGCTGACAATCACTTCTATCATTATGCGTTTTGAGATTCGCTTACCGCGACAGCCAGTGCAACCGTAGCACCGACCATTGGGTTGTTACCCATGCCAATGAAACCCATCATAGCAACGTGAGCAGGAACTGAAGAGCTACCTGCAAACTGAGCGTCTGCGTGCATTCTGCCCATGGTATCTGTCATGCCGTAAGATGCAGGGCCTGCCGCTACGTTGTCTGGGTGCAATGTACGACCTGTACCACCGCCTGAAGCAACTGAGAAGTAAGGCAGACCTTGGCGAGTACGCTCTGCTTTGTAGATACCCGCAACAGGATGTTGGAAGCGTGTTGGGTTGGTTGAATTACCCGTAATGCTCACATCCACCTCTTCTCTGTGCATGATTGCTACCCCTTCACGAACATCATCAGCGCCGTAACACAAGATCTCTCCGCGAGGGCCATTTGAGAAACGGCGACGTTCTGTTTCAACGAGTTCACCGGTTTGGTAGTCGTATTGAGTGCGCACGTAAGTGAAGCCATTGATGCGTGAGATTAAGTACGCCGCATCTTTACCTAAACCATTTAGGATAACTTTTAATGGATTTTTACGTGATTTATTGACGTTCAGTGCGATTTTAATTGCGCCCTCAGCGGCAGCAAAAGACTCGTGACCTGCAAGAAAAGCAAAGCAATGACTCTCTTCATTCAGAAGACGAGCAGCAAGCGCACCATGACCAATACCTACTTGACGTTGCTCAGCGACACTACCGGGTTTTGTGAATGCTTGGAGGCCTTCACCAATGATATTCGCTGCTTGTTCAGCGTTGCTTGCTTTACGGAATAGAGCCATAGCTGTGCCTAAGGTGTATGCATCGGCTGCGCTTTCAAAAGCAATTGGTTGAGTGTCCATCACCAACGTTTTTGGGTCTACATTGTGTGCTTTACAGTATTGCTCTGCTTGCGCCAAAGAGTCGAAGTTCATTTCTGCCAATGCGCGAGTTACTGATTCATTAAATTGAGTGTTCATCATATCTTTCCTCTTAATTGGCAAAATTATTGTTGGCGTGGGTTAATGGTGGTCACGGCTTCGTCGAAGCGACCATAAGTCCCTGTCGCAAGGTCGGCCGCTTCATTGGCTGGCACGCCTTGATTAATCGCCTTCATCATTTTGCCGAGGTTGAGATACTCGTAGCCAATCACTTCGCTGTGATCATCAAGTGCTAGCTTGGTTACGTAACCTTCTGCAAGCTCTAGGTAACGAACGCCTTTTGCTGCGGTTGAGTAGCTGGTGCCTACTTGGCTGCGCTGTGTTTGACCTAAGTCTTCTAATGCTGCGCCGATCTCTAGGCCACCTTCAGAGAAAGCAGACTGGGTTCGACCGTAAACAAACTGCAGGAAGATCTCGCGCATCGCGACGTTAATCGCGTCACATACCAGGTCAGTATTGAGTGCTTCTAGAATGGTTTTTCCGGTAAGAATTTCAGCGGCCATCGCAGCTGATTGTGTCATACCTGAACAACCAATCGTTTCGATGAGTGCTTCTTCGATGATGCCGTTTTTTACGTTAAGAGTCAGTTTGGCTGCACCTTGTTGTGGTGCACAAGTGCCTACGCCATGGCTTAAGCCAGAAATAGCGATGACATCTTTTGGACTAACCATGGCGCCTTCAACTGGAATTGGAGCCGAGTTGTGAAGATCACCCCTTTGAATAGGGCACATGGATTGAATTTCTGAAGAGTAATGCATATTGTTTTCTCACTAATAAAGTCGTATTGACCTAGGGCGTTGAGAAAACAGGACGTGTTGGAAGAGGTGCGGCTAGTTCACTACAGATCTTGAGTATCGATAATCCAAAGGAGTCATGGGATTTGGTCCTAATAGACGCAGCCCATTTCAAAGTGGAGGAGTAGCGATACATCCAACAGTATTACCTGTTTTCGATTCTGTAGGAGTCATTAGCACGGTTCAAAAGAACGGGCGGTTGAAGCAAAAGCTTAGGTGGAACCCCATCACCTGATGGCTATAGATTAGATCTTTATCACACTTTTGTGCAAGCGAATGTTTAGAGCGATTTCGACTATAAACAAGCATCATTATATTTCGATAAGTATAAAAAAACGCCAATAACTGACTCTGATTAGAGGTGTCATTGGCGTTTTTTAGAAAACTTCAGCTAGTTAAGCCGCATCTTCTTCTGCGTCTTCAACAGCTTCAAGCTTCTTCGCTTTTTTCGGAGCTGGCTTACGCTTCGCACCTAATGCGTAAAGAACTTCTTCTTTGTTCTTCGCTAGGTACATTGCAAGTTCTTCTTGCTTGCCTTCATCTTCAACTAAATCGCTTTTGCCTAACAGTTCAAAAAGCTCATCAGCCATATCCAGCATTTTGTCGTATGCGTCAGCTTCGGCTTTAGAGGTAAAAGTCATTTTCTCTTCTCCGTTGCGTTCCACCACGTACTTGACGATAACAGCCATGGTTAATCCTCTAAGTTTGATAAATTTTACTGGCTTTTTATACAGTTTCTGATGTTAAAAGTCCAGTTGGAGCCCGAACTATGCGGCCTCAATCTTGATGTGTCGCCCAGTCTTCACAATAACTCATGAAAGATTTCAGCAATGGGCTTTGGTACTTGTCTTTGTGGACCAGCATCCAGAACCGACGTTTCATATCAAGTGGCACATTAAGCGCTTTTACACGGCCTGAATCGATCGCTCGCTGAGCAGCTAAACGAGACAAACAGGCAAAGCCAAGACCGGCAGAAACAGAGTTGATGATTGCTTCTGTGGTGTTGAGCTCAAAAGACTCATACCAATGCTCGATGCGTGGTGCGACGGCTCGTAGGAAAAACTCACGCGTTCCTGAACCGGATTCGCGCAATATCCAATGGCTGTCTTCTAAATCTCGCAACGCGATTTTGTCTTTTGCCACTAAAGGATGTTGATTACTAACGATAATACACATTTCATCGCTACTAAATTGGCTAGAGATCAACTCCGGATGGAGTGTTTTTCCTTCAATTAACGCGATATCCAGTTCATAATCCACCAACTTTTGACAGATCAGGGCACTGTTTGAGATGAACAAACTCTGGTCTTGGTGCTGAGTTTTTTCTCGAAAGCCAGACAAAATAAAAGGCGCAACCTGATTACCGATCGTGTCACTCGCGCCAACCTTGAGATTGCCACTTAAGGGCTGGTCGTCACGGAACAGAACATCGATGCCTGCTGCCCGGTGAAGAATCTCATCAGCCAAGGGAAGCAGTTTATGTCCTTCTTGATTGAGAATTAATCGGTTGTTGACCCGGTCAAATAGAGAGTGCCCTAGCTGTTTTTCCATTTCACCGAGTGCCATGCTAACCGCGGCTTTAGAGAGAAACAGAGCTTCCGATGCGGCGGTAAGTGTCGAATGCTGGGTAATGGTGACAAACACTTTGAGCTGTTTGATTGAGATATTAGCCATCAGGTTCCTACTTTTACGCTGCTGGTGGAATTGGTTGTTCAGTATTGATGAACGCTTGTTATATATAATTGGATATAACTTAACGAAGTGCAAGCGTATTATGGCTTCAACAAGCTGATGAGTTCACAAGTTTTGTGAATTAAGTTCAAGAGAGGCTCACATGATTCAACGTATTAAATATAGATTAACAGGAGCTCCAACACCCATGGCAGGGTTAGCACTAGCAATCGCAAGTTTAGGCTGGTGCTGGGATGGCGTTTTAGTCGCACAAGGTATTTTACACACTCCTGGTTTAGTGCAGTGGACCAGTGCGGGTATCGCGGCGGTATTACTTCTTGTTTTAGCTGTGAAATTTTTGATTCATGGTCATTTATTGCGTGAAGATCTTGCTCACCCTGTAGTGGGTAGTGTAGTACCAACATTTGCGATGGGCAGCATGGTGGTGTCAGCATCTTTAGCGCCGATTTCTCAATTTTTACAAGAAGCGATGTGGCTTGCAGCGGTTGCTCTACACGTTATCTTCTTAGTGAGCTTTTTGTACCACAGAGCTAAAAACTTTGAGATTCACCATATGGTGCCAAGCTGGTTCGTACCGCCAATCGGTATCATTGTGGCAGACGTATCTTTCTCGGGTAATCCAGTTTTAGAGCCTGTAGCGAACGCGACTTTGGTATTCGGCTTATTGGTTTATGCTGTGATGCTACCACTGATGGTTTACCGTTTGATCTTCTCTCACGAAGTGCCAGATGCAGCAAAACCAACCATTGCGATTATGGCAGCACCAGCAAGCCTATCTTTGGCGGGATACCTAACAGTGACAGCAAGCCCTTCACCAGTGATCATTGGTTTGTTATTTGGTATTGCAGTGTTGATGACGTTCATTATCTATATGGCGTTTTTCAAACTACTTCGTCTGCCATTCAGCCCTGGCTATGCAGCGTTTACCTTCCCAATTGTGATTGGTGCAACAGCCTTGTTTAAATTGGCTGCGTGGATGCAAGCACAAGGTATTGAAGCGCATTACATTAACCAAGTGTTTAACCTAGCTTATTTAGAGCTGATTGTTGCGACGTTGGTGGTAGGTTATGTCGCTGTTCGTTACTACATGAACTACAAACCTCATCGTGTTTTAAGTGCGGTAGCGGGCAGATTGTAAAGGGCAATAGTTCAAAAGATAAACGGACCTTAAGCTTTCGGTATTTCATAAGCTTATATTCCTCATCCAAACTCAGCACTTATGCTAATCTGGCAGTATATTGTGGCAAGATTAGCGTGAGTGCACTTTGTTTACTGTTTACCATTCCAATAAAGTTGATACTTTAAAAATTCTTCTCGTTCACTTAATCAAAAGTGACCCTTTAGCCAATCCTTTCGAAAAAGAGCAGATCTTGGTTCAGAGCCCGGGTATGTCTCAATGGCTTAAGATGGAACTCGCCAAAGAGTTTGGTGTAGCAGCAAATATCGATTTTCCTCTTCCAGCAACCTTCATTTGGGATATGTTTACCCAAGTGCTTCCTGACGTACCGAAACGCAGTGCTTTTAACAAAGAAGCGATGACGTGGAAGCTAATGAGTTTGCTACCTGCAAAGCTTGACCACCCTGATTTCTTACCCCTACAGCGCTATCTTGAAAACGACGAAGACGGCTCTAAGTTGTATCAATTAGCCGAGAAAATTGCCGATATCTTCGATGGTTACTTGGTATATCGCCCTGAGTGGATGGCGATGTGGGAAGCGGGAGAACCCGTTGCAGAATTGATTGATAGTGAAGGGCAACAAGAGCACCCTTGGCAGCCGATTTTGTGGAAGGCACTCTACGAGCAAACGCTCTCTCAAGGCCAATCGAAATATCACCGTGGTAACTTGTATCACGATTTCATTGAAGCGTTAGCTAATCAACAAGGCCAATTACAACACCTGCCGAAACGTCTGTTTGTGTTTGGTATTTCGTCACTGCCTCCTCGCTACATGGATGCCTTGAAAGCGCTTGGCGAACAGATTGATGTCCACCTGATGTTTACCAACCCTTGCCAACATTACTGGGGCGATATTCGTGACCGTAAATACTTGGCGAGAGTGGAAGCGCAGCGTCGTAAGCAGTTTGCTTTGGTTGATGGTTTACCTCAGCTAGAAGGCGAAGTCTCACCATTAAAAGATGGCATTGAATCCAATATTGAAGACGAACTGCATACCAGTCAAGCGGTCGGTAATAGCTTACTGGCGTCTATGGGTAAACTGGGCAGAGATAACCTGTTCTTGCTGTCTCAATCAGACAGCGAAGAGCATGAGTTCTTTATTGATGTCGAGAGAGACAGCCTGCTGCATCAACTGCAAGCCGATATTCTTGAGTTAGAAGAGCACCAAGACGATCACATCTTAGACTCCAGCAACCATAAACAAGTGGTTGAGCTGGGCGATCGTTCGTTGACGGTACACGCTTGTCACAGCCCAATGCGCGAGGTTGAAGTTCTTCATGATCAGTTGTTAGCAATGTTTGACGCTGACCCAACATTACAGCCACGCAACATCATCGTTATGGTGGCAGACATCAATGCTTACAGCCCTGCTATTCAGGCGGTATTTGGTAATGCTCCAGGTGAGCGTTATATCCCTTACTCGATCTCGGATAGAACCGCAGATCAAGAGAGCCCAATTCTGACCGCGTTCATGCAGTTGGTCGCGCTACCGAACACGCGTTGTCTAGCTTCTGAACTTCTAGAGCTATTAGAAATCCCAGCGATGATGGCACGCTTCGGTATTGATGAATTTCAATTTGAACAAGCTAAGCAGTGGGTTGAAGAAGCGGGTATCCGTTGGGGTGTTGACTCTTCTACCGCAACGGAATTTGATCTACCTGCAACCGAGCAAAATACTTGGCTATTTGGTATTCAGCGCATGCTCTTAGGTTATGCGATGTCGGATTCTGCAGGTTTGTTTGAAACTGAACACTCTCCGATTGCTGCTTATAACGAAGTTCAAGGCATTAACGCCGAACTTGCTGGTAAGTTAGCGCACTTTATTGATCGTATTGCCCATTACCGTCAACGCCTTGCTGAGACGCAATCCATCGATATGTGGCGTGAAACCTTGCTGCAAATGATTGATGATTTCTTCGCCGTTGAGCTAGAAGGCGAGGTGGTGCTTAAGTCGATTCGTGATGCACTTTCTCAACTCAATGAACAGCTTGATGATGCCTTGTACGAACAAGAGCTATCGCCAAGCATTATCTATCAGTACTTGAATAATAAACTGTCGGGCGCGCGTATCAGTCAGCGTTTCTTAGCGGGGCAAGTGAACTTCTGTACCCTGATGCCGATGCGTTCCATCCCGTTCAAAACTGTTTGTCTGTTAGGCATGAATGACGGTGTTTACCCACGCTCAATGCCGCCAGAAGGTTTTGACCTAATGAACGGACGCACTCGTCCCGGTGACCGTTCTCGTCGTGATGATGACCGTTACCTATTCTTAGAGGCGATGTTGTCGGCGCAAGAGTGTTTATACATCAGTTATGTCGGCCGCTCGATTCAAGATAATACTGAGCGAGTACCGTCGGTATTGGTTTCTGAGTTGATTGAGTACTGCCACCAGAACTACTGCCTAAGTGCAGATCAAGCGTTACCAAGTGATGATTCTGGTATCAATCTGACTCAAGCGATCAGCTTTGAGCACACCATGACTCCGTTCAGCCCGGCAGCTTTTACACAAGGTGATGAAAGCCATGTATTGAGCTACGCCAAAGAGTGGCTTCCTGCAGCTAACCGTTCTGGTGAGCGCAGTGGTGAATTCAATCGCGCTTTGGATGACTATTTGCTTGGTGCGACTTATCCGTTAGAACTCGATTTGGTTGAGCTACAGCGTTTCTGGCGCTTGCCAGTGCAATACTTCTTTAATCGTCGCCTAAAGGTAGTGTTTGAGCCACCGCTTCCGGTAATGGAAGACGACGAGCCGTTCGTGCTTAATGGCTTAGAAAGCTTCCAGCTTAAAGATGCGCTGCTGCAGGTACTGTTGGATCACCCGGAAGGAGCAGATGAAGCGGTTCGCTTGTTTGTTTCTGAGCAAAAAGCCCAAGGTCGATTACCGGTTGGTGCTTTTGGTGATATCGAGTTTGAAACCAACCGTGTTCAAGCAGAAGACTTAGCCAAAGAGATTCGATTCGTGAGCGGCTCGCCACAGCAAGATCTTGAGGTAAATATTGAATTTGACGTGCTAGGTGAAGGAAAACCGGTTCGTTTGATGGGCTGGCTTACTCAAAACTATCAATCGGGTTTGGTGCGTTTTCGTAGTGGCAAAATACGCTCTCAAGATTACTTGGCCGCGTGGATCGATCACTTGTGTTGCGCAGTGATGGGGCAGGGCAAAACGACTCATATTATTGGCTACGACAGAAAAGAAGGCGTGGTTCACCAAACGTTACAATCGATTGTTGATGCGCAGCAGGCGAAGAGTTTGTTGGCGGAGTTAGTACGACTGTTTTATCAAGGTATGACTGCACCACTGCCTTACTTCCCGAAAACCGCATTGGCCGGCGTTGAAGCGGGCTTTAGCCGTGGTAAATGGGTCGATGATGAAGAGAAGTCACTTAAGAAAATGGCCGATACTTTTAATGACAGCTTCGCTTTCACTGGCGAGGGTCGAGATACCTACATCTCGCGTATTTGGCCTAAATGGGACTATGAGCTGGCTGCTGAGTCGCGAATGTATTCGACGCTTGTGTTACAGGCGGCAAGGTTGGCGGCTGCCGATCTGGAAGATCAGGAGTAAGTGGCTGTGATCGACAAGATCAATCGCGGGTTCGCTGAATTAATGAATGGCAGAAGAGAGTCGCTGGTAAGCGTTTGGAGTGTCTGCTTTCCTGGAGAAAGGAAGCAAGGTACAGGAAATAAAGTGGCCGCCAGTAAATCATTATTAGTGTAGGGCGTTCGCTGTACGGCCACAGGTCAGAGGGACCATTATTCTGTGGTTCTAAGTAGGCAATGAGTATAAAACTCGAATCGCGCTCCTGAACTCGTGGGCGCATAGTAGCGAGGCGATCCGAATTGATCCGTGAGAGAGATCGCACTAACTATTAACAAATCAGCGTAGGACGTAAATTGAATGACGTTTTCCACGCTAGGTCACATTTGTAACAACATATTTATCAGAAGGCAGTAAGGCATGACGACCACAAGCAGTGTTCAGGTAATTGCTCCACAAACACTCAACACCATGACGTTTCCACTTCATGGTGCGCGTTTAATTGAAGCATCGGCGGGTACAGGTAAAACATTTACCATCGCTGGCTTGTACTTACGCCTACTGCTCGGACACGGCACGGCAGCACCACAAGGTGAGCTCGCGGAAGCTACCCGACATCACGAGCCGCTCACTGTAGATCAAATCCTGGTCGTGACTTTTACCGAAGCGGCAACCGCAGAGCTACGAGATCGTATCCGTGCTCGAATCCATGATGCGCGCATTGCGTTTGCTCGTGGGCAAAGTGATGACCCAGTGATTGCTCCTTTGCTACAAGAAATCGAAGACCACGCTGGCGCTGCGAAAACACTGCTCAATGCTGAAAGGCAAATGGACGAAGCCGCTGTATACACCATTCACGGCTTCTGTCAGCGTATGTTGACTCAAAATGCCTTCGAGTCTGGCAGCCGATTTGATAATGAGTTTGTGACTGATGAAAGCCATCTTAAAGCGCAAGTGGTAGCCGACTACTGGCGTAAGCAGTTTTACCCGTTACCTATTCAACTGGCTGGTGAGGTTCGTAATATCTGGGGTTCACCGGCTGCATTATTAGCAGACGTCAATCGTTATCTGACGGGCTCTCCATTGAAGCTAACAGTCGACGCGATGTCGGGGGATTTGCAAACTCTGCACAATCAGAACCTAGACAAAGTGAAGCAACTTAAGGCGTTGTGGTGTGAGTCTGAAGCGGACTTTTTGGCTTTGATCTCTGCTTCGGATGTGAACAAACGTAGCTACACCAAGAAGTCTCTGCCGACATGGTTAGAAGCGGTGACAGCATGGGCGCAGAGCGACACTCATGATTATCAATATCCAGACAAGTTAGAAAAGTTCTCTCAAGCCACGTTAATTGAAAAAACACCGAAAGGCACTTCACCTCAGCACGCTGTTTTCGAAGCGATTGACGACTTCTTAAATAACCCTGCTGACTTGAAAGCCCCGTTATTGGCGCACGCAATTACCCACTGTCGAACTATGCTAGCCAAGGCGAAACAGCAAAAACAGTGGTTGTCATTTGATGACTTGTTGACTCAGTTATCCGCGTCGATTGATGTCGATGAGCAGTCACTGCTGGTGGAGAGAATCCGTACCTTATACCCGGTGGCGATGATCGATGAATTCCAAGATACCGATCCGCTGCAATACAGTATTTTTAGCCGAATCTACCTCGATAACCCGCAGTGTGGTCTGTTTATGATCGGTGACCCGAAGCAGGCTATCTACGGTTTCCGTGGCGCGGATATCTTTACCTACATTAAGGCAAGAAACCAAGTTAGTGCTCACTATACGTTAGGGACTAACTGGCGTTCGAGTGCTGATATGGTCAGCGCAGTAAACCAAGTGTTTATGAATTCGGGTAGCCCGTTTATCTACGATCAAGACATTCCATTTTTGCCCGTTGCTGCCAGTCCATCTGCTGATAAGCGCCAATGGGTGATGAATGGCCAGACTCAACATGCACTGACCTTTTGGCTGCAAGAGGCTGAAGACAAGCCATTGCCGAAAGGTGAATATCACAAGGCAATGGCAGAAGCGACAGCGAGTCAAATTCAAACTATTCTGACCGCTTCTCAAAATCAACAAGCCTATTTTGATAACGGCAAAAAACAGCATGCCGTGAATGCGGGTGATATTGCTGTCTTGGTTCGAACCGGCAGTGAAGGTCGTCTGATCAAGAACGCGCTGTCTGAACAAGGCATCGCGAGTGTGTATTTGTCTAACCGAGACAGTGTATTCACCAGCTTGGTTGCGCAAGATATTCAACGTCTGCTGCAAGCGGTGCTGACACCAGAAAACGACCGAGCATTGCGCGCGAGTCTAGCCTCCGAGTTATTTGCTCTAGATGCGGCTTCATTGGATGAACTCAACAACGATGAAGTGGTGTGGGAAAACGTGGTTAACGAATTTCGAGAATATCGTAAGTTGTGGCTGCAGCGTGGCGTGCTACCAATGCTGCGTAGTGTGATCAGCAAGCGACACCTCGCGGAACGCTTGCTGGAAGAAGAAAATGGTGAGCGCTCACTCACCGACTTGATGCACATAGGCGAATTGCTGCAACAGGCAAGGCAGGAACTCGATAGCGACTATGGCTTGCTGCGTTGGTTAGCAGAAGCGATTTCCGATGCACAAAATAGTTTAGGCGGCAGTGAGGATGACATTCAGCGTCTTGAGTCAGAGAGAAACTTGGTTCAAATCGTTACTATTCACAAATCGAAAGGTTTGGAATATGACCTTGTATTCCTGCCATTTGTCGCGAGTTACCGAGAAGCGAGCGAAGGCAAATTCTACGATCATGATTCAGATACCACAGTACTGGATATTACAGGTAGTGATAGTGCCTTAGCCCAAGCCGATAAAGAGCGACTCGCGGAAGACTTGCGTTTGATTTATGTAGCGCTGACTCGTGCGGTTTATGGCTGTTTCATTGGCATGGCGCCACTGCGTAAAGGGCGTTCAACCAAAGAGCCGACAGGTGTGCATTTGAGTGCGATGGGCTATTTGGTTCAAAACGGTCAAGAGCAAGGCATTGCCGAATTGCATCAGGCTCTAACGGCAATTGAAGGCAAAAATTCAAGTGTGCTGTTAGCCGAAACACCAATCGCTCATGAACAGGTGTTTGTACAAACAGAGCAAGTGAGTGACGACTTACATGCTAATGAACTCAAGGCTTCAATCGACCGAGCTTGGCGTATCACCAGTTACTCAGGGCTTGTAAAGCAAGGCAGTCACGGTGCGAGTCATGACGCGACCATTGAGGTGTCTGGCTTTGATATTGATTCGGCTGATGAGCAGGATGAGTCTGAGTTGATTGAGCCTGAACGCTCTATCTTTACGTTCCCTCGTGGTGCTCGCCCAGGTACTTTCTTGCACACCTTGTTTGAGGAAGTTGAATTTACCGAGCCAGCAACCAGTGAACATAACACGCAAGTAATCACTCACTTATTAGAATCAGAGCAATATGAATTAGAGTGGCTACCTGTGCTTCAGCAACTGGTCGATACCGTTCTTAACACCGCGTTGGATGGAAAAAACTTAAAACTAAGTGAGAAGGACTCAACACAACGCTTAGTTGAGATGGAGTTCTTACTGCCAATTGAAGTATTGGCCTCATCAGAGTTGAATCAAACCATTCAATATCATGATCCATTGTCAGCCAAAGCGGGCGACCTAGGTTTTCAAACCGTGCAAGGTATGCTGAAAGGCTTCATCGATTTGGTGTTCGAGCATCAAGGTAAATACTATGTTCTTGACTGGAAATCGAATCATTTAGGTGATGATGTTGCCGTCTACCATGGCGAGGCATTGAAATCGGCGATGGCTGACCACCGTTATGATCTGCAATATCAGATCTATGCATTGGCGCTGCACCGTTTTTTGCGTAGTCGTGTTGCCAATTACAGCTACGAACAACATTTTGGCGGCGTGTACTACTTGTTCTTACGAGGAATGGACGGTCAATCTCAGCAAGGTATTTTCTCGGCGAAACCAACACTGGCGTTACTTGATGAAATGGATCAATTGATTGACGGTAAAGTGATAGACAGACGTTCAGCACAATTGAATGACGATGAAACTGGACAGATGGGGCTTTTATAATGACAACAACGACCACTAATACCAGCATAGAAACAGCGAACACAACGAAGCCAGTTTCACTTATTCCTGAGCAACTTATGGATGTACTCAAGTTTCTTGCAGATAAGGGTTCGATTCGTCAGTTGGATTATCAGTTTGCCCGTTTTATTGCTCAGCAAGCCACGAGTTACTCTCAAGAGATCGGCTTTCTCGCTGGGGTAGTGAGCCATGAATTAGGCAAAGGACACATTTGTACTCAGCTTATACAGCAGCATACGATAGGCCCTGCACAAACGGCAGATATAGCCCAGTTACTTGGGTTGTACGGTGAAACGGCGCTGCAATTGAATCAAAAGCTATTAGGTATTGATTGGGTGACTGTTTTGCAATCATCTAACCTCGTTGGCGCAACTAATGACTGTGTTAAGCCTCTGATGTTTGATGGACGGCGCGTCTACTTACAGCGTTACTGGAACTATGAGGTTGTGCTGGCTGACACCTTAAATCGTTTAAGTAAGCCGGTAGAGTTCAATATTGAACAGAAAAAGGCGCTGACGGAAACACTCAATCAGCTTTTCGCACGTAGTTATCACTTTCTGTTTAACGCCTTAGCCAAGGCTGAAACAAATCAGCAGACGTCTCAGGTACTGCGCCAACAGTTGGTGTGTGATCATCTTGATATTGTCGATGAGCAATCTTTGAATTGGGGCGCAATTGACCAAGCGATTGTTCAAGCCAAGCAGGTAACGGACTTAGATGTTCTAGACAGCTTGGTACCGCTATCGGCATGTTTGAATTGGCAAAAAGTGGCAGCAGCAGTAGCTCTAAGTCGTCGCTTTGCAGTGATCTCTGGTGGGCCGGGTACTGGTAAAACAACCACGGTAACCAAATTACTGTCCGCGATGGTCGAGCAATCACTAAGCCAAGGTAAAACGCCAACGATAAAGCTCGTGGCACCAACGGGTAAAGCGGCGGCGCGTTTAACTGAATCGATCGGTAAAGCGATTGAACAGTTACCATTAGCGCCTGAAGTGAAGGCCAACATACCGACTGAATCGAGTACTTTACATCGATTACTCGGCGCGATTCCTAATCGAGCGGAATTTAGACATAACCGACGCAATCCACTTCACCTTGATATATTGGTAGTGGATGAAGCTTCGATGGTTGATTTATCGATGATGTATAAGCTGGTGGATGCGCTCCCTGAACACGCAAGGCTGATTCTGCTTGGGGATAAAGACCAACTGGCTTCCGTTGAGGCCGGTGCAGTTTTAGGTGATATCTGTTCATTTAACTCTACAGGTTACAGCAGCGCGCAAGGCAACTTGATTGCGGAGATGACTGGCTTTGATGCGATAGCTAAGACACCACAAGCAAAAGCGGGAGCCGTTAATCTTCCGGCGATTGCTGACAGCCTATGTATGCTGCAGAAGAGTTACCGTTTCGATGCGCGCTCAGGTATTGGGCAGTTGGCAAAAGCAATCAATAACGGCTCTGCGAATCAAGTAGACCAAGTGTTTGCCAAAGGGTTTGGCGATATCGAAAATCATCCTCTATCGAGCGATAGCTATAACTTGATGCTGCGTACCTTGGTTAATGAGTATGGTGCGTATCTCAATCGAATGAATGTACCGTTGGAAGAGTTAGAAACTCAAGAAGCGAGAGCCAAATCGGTACTCGATTTGTTCAGCCAATGTCGACTGCTGTGTTCTATTCGTGAAGGCGATTTTGGTGTTAAAGGCCTCAACCATCGTATTGAGAGGGCGCTTGCCGCAAGACGTTTAGTGAATCCACACAACGATGAGCTGTGGTATCACGGGCGACCTGTAATGGTAACGCGTAACGATCATGGCTTGGGTTTATACAATGGTGATATTGGTATCTGCATGCTTGAATCGGATTCAAGCCACTCTGACTCTGCACCTAGATTGAAGGTTTATTTTGAGTTGCCCGATGGCAGCGTAAAGGCGGTGCTACCAAGCCGAGTACCAGATCATGAAACGGCTTATGCGATGACGATTCACAAATCGCAGGGCAGTGAATTTGATCTGACCTTAATGATCCTGCCGCCAGATTTCAGCCCAATTTTGACGCGAGAGCTTATATACACAGGTATTACGCGTGCGAAGAAACGACTGATCATGTTCAGTGATACTAACGTATTAAAGCGTGGAATTAAGGTGAAAACAGAGCGAGTGAGTGGTTTAGGAAGCCGCTTAACTAGCTAAAGGTGATAGAGGTACATGTACAAAGCAACCATCCCTGGTTGCTTTGAGCGTGCTAGGAATCAGTGCCTAAAAACGCTCGAGTAAACGATATGTGGTTTATCTTGTATTTTGCTTGGCAATTCAAAATAAACTCTTTTAGATTCTCGCTCACAGGGAATACGCAGTGTACGTCTAGCCCTTCTAAGAATTGGTTATCAGCCATATCCCAAAAACTTTGCAGCGAGTTACAAACAATGGTTCTCATATCAATGTTGCTCTTTTTGCTGTTTATATCAACGACCAGACATCAATCGCCTGCTGATCATTAACGGGTATAGCAATCCGTGCAGTAACCACTTCGATTCGCTCAAATGATTTGTGTCATAGGGCGGTCGATGTGGTCATTCCAATAAAAACATTTGTTATTTTGTTAAAGCGACCAAATTCTATACAATTTTGTTTGTGAGTTAAAGTGCATACCTAATAAATCTCATATAGAAAACGATTACATTTGCAATTATTTTTCCTTTGAAGTGAGATTTTAGTCCAAAACTTTATTTACACATTTAACGCTAAGATTTTTGAGTTACGTTGATAGTTGTACAGCCCCTGTTTTTCCATCGGTAGCTCATCAACTCCGATCTCGTAAAATCCTTGTTCACGGAACCAATGCAGGCTATGTGTGGTTAAAACGAAAATTTGGTCGATATCACGAGACTTCGATTGATGACGCATGTAGTCCAGTAATATTTGACCACGGTTTCCATCACGATAATCAGGATGAATAGCCACACAAGCCATCTCCGCCATATGATCTTCCGGGTATGCGTAAAGTGCTGCGCAACCGATAATCAACCCATCTTTTTCAATAATGGTAAATCGGTGGATCTCTTGCTCTAGCTGTTCTCGAGAGCGGCGCACTAAGATGCCTTGTTCTTCAAGTGGACGAATGAGGTCAAAGATGCCGCCAATGTCGTCGATCTGAGCTTGTCTTACTTGCTCGGCGCTCGCCATCACTACTTGGGTTCCAATACCATCGAAAGAGAACAGCTCTTGGATCAGGGCGCCATCCACTTTGTAGCTGATTAAGTGGCAACGAGGCACGCCTGCACGACAAGCGGAAATTGCTCCTTTTAGGAAGCGCATGGTCCCGGTGCTCATGTCTTCAACTGGATTCTGATCTTCGGTTAAGCGTGCAAGAATCTGTTTAGCATCTTTAGGAAAGAGCTCGGCGAGCACATTGCCGTTTTGATCTGTCACCCCTTGTTCAGAGCAGAAACCAATGAGCTTGTCGGCTTTTAAACGAATTGCTACTTGGGTTGCGACCTCTTCAGAGAGTAGGTTAAAGCTTTCGCCAGTAACGGAGCTGGCAATAGGGCCAAGCAACACGATAGAACCTTGGTCGAGTGTGCGATTAATCCCTTCGATATCGATTCGACGAATACGTCCGCTATGGCAATAGTCGGTGCCATCATCAACCCCTAGCGGCTGTGCCGTAATGAAGTTACCACTCATCACATTGAGTTGAGTGCCTGCCATCGGAGTATTGTTCAAACTCATCGAAAGTCGAGCAGTGATGGCAAGTTGAAGCTGTCCAGCAGCCTGCATAGCGACGCCCAAAGAATATTCATCAGTGACCCTAATATTCTTGTGATAAGGCGTATGGCAATCTTGCTTGGCGAGCAATTGGTTGATCTGCGGTCTTGCCCCGTGAACGAGAACAATTTTTACTCCAAGGCTGTGGAGCAAGGCTATATCACTAATAATGTTACCAAAGTTCCTGTCGGCAACGGCTTCGCCTCCCAACATAATGACCATGGTTTTGCCACGGTGAGCATTTACGTAAGGGGTTGATTGTCTGAAACCTTTTACTAGCGCTGTACTTCTTAATTTCACAGAACAAGTCCATTTGTTTATTTATTCGATAATTTAGCATTTAAATTCAAATTTAAACAACACCTTTTTGGAATAAAGCGCAAACTATTCTCATCTAAGCTTCATTATATAAAGTGTCTCAGTGTAGAATGCGCACAGCATCTTCATGAGTAGTAACCGAATGCCACAAGCTTCCGCACAAAAGAATAAAATCGATGAGATAACCAAAGGCCTTTACAGTGAGGCTGAGCAGCGCAACCAATCTCCATTGAAGCGTAAGATCATAGAGCGTTGCCTGATGGTATTGGCTCTGGTTGGTTCGTTTGCTGTCGTATCGCTATTTGGTGATGTCATCACACGGCTACAAGATGCAGCAACGCCAAATCATTTGTTGTATGGCACTTGGATTGAGCAAGATGTGGCTCATTATGCGACGGATGAGTTTGTGTTGAATGCCAATGGAGTGTCTGTTGCCGGATCGATTATCGCGACCAGTTTTGAATTCGATGGCAACTACTTCGAGTATAAAGCGGGAGAGCAGACGTACCGCTTCCGTATGACCAATTCTGACAACACAGAAATGACGCTGGATTCAGAGAGCCATTACAACCCAGTATTTCGCCTTAAAGGTCATATCGATCACTCAGTTCGATAGGTTATCTTCTTGTAAACTCTTACAAACTAAGATTGTGTTATCGGACCGTTTTTGTCATCCTCGATGCATAGAATTTTTAGGATGACTCTTGTGATTAAAAAATGGCTTCCCCTTGTCGCTGCCTCTGTCTTATTTGGCTGTGCTCAACCCACCGATCTCGCTCAACAACACCTTGATGATGAATTTCCTCGCACCTTAAACAAGGTCGATCAGGTTGAATCCAATAAACCAAGAGACTACACCGCATTTGCTGAGCAGGCTGAAATGGTGGTGTCTAAATCTCCTTCGATGGCGAAAATCTACGAGCCGCTATACAAGCAACTTAATGAGTGGGTGATGCTAAGTGGTGACCCAAGTGAACTCGCAAACTTTGGTGTTCAAACAGCTCAACTTGGTGGTGGTGATAAGCAGGGCAATGTGCTTTTCACCGGTTATTTCTCTCCAGTAATGGAACTGCGCCATGAAGCGAATGAAGAGTACCGTTACCCGGTATATGGCCTTCCTGAATGCGATAAAGAGTGTCCAACCCGTGAAGAGATCTACAATGGCGCATTAGAAGGTCAAGGTCTTGAACTTGGCTACGCTGCCAACCGTATCGACCCGTTCATGATGGAAGTACAAGGCAGTGGCTTTGTACACTTTGGTGATGATGATACCTTGCAGTATTTTGCTTACGCAGGAAAAAACAACAAAGCTTACGTGAGCATTGGTCGTGTGTTGATTGAGCGAGACTTGGTTCCCCGCGAGAAGATGTCATTGAAAGCGATCAAAGAGTGGGTATTGGCGAATGACCCTGAAGTCGTTAAAGAGCTGTTAGAACAAAACCCATCTTTCGTTTTCTTTGAAGCAAGAGATGATCTATCGGTAATGGGCAGCGCAGGAATTCCTCTATTACCAATGGCTGCAGTCGCAGGTGATCGCTCTATCTTACCAATGGGAACGCCGATTCTTGCAGAAGTACCACTGTTAAATGCCGACGGTACTTGGAGCGGAGCACACCAGTTAAGACTGTTACTGGTTTTAGATACGGGCGGTGCGGTTAAGCAAAACCACTTGGATCTTTACCACGGTATGGGACCACGCGCAGGTACAGAAGCGGGTCACTACAAACATTTTGGCCGAGTGTGGAAATTGGGCTTAGATGGCAGCGCGACTGAAGCACCGTGGGCTTTACCACCTGAAAAGGTCGAGTAAACGACAATAAAATAGGGCATTGAAAGCGAATCGCTAATCCCCTAGACTTTTTATTCAAGAGTGCGTATAAAACGCACTCTTTTCTTTTTCTCAGAAATAAATTGGCGGCAACAATGCGTGAATTGACCACTCCAGCTTCAGAAAACTATGACCAACGATTTGGTGGCACTCGTCGCCTGTATGGTAATAGTGAAGTCGACATACTTAGAGCGGCACATGTGTGTGTGATCGGTATTGGTGGCGTTGGTTCATGGGCGGTTGAAGCGCTTGCACGTACTGGCGTGGGTGAGCTGACATTGATCGATATGGATGATGTGTGTGTTACAAACATCAACCGTCAGATTCACGCAATGTCGGGCACGGTCGGTAAGAGCAAAATAGAAGTGATGGCCGAACGTGTTAAGCTGATTAATCCTGAGTGTAAAGTTAACCTGATTGACGATTTTATTGGTCCTGATAACCAGGCTGAATACCTATCAAAAGAGTTCGATTTTGTGCTGGATGCGATAGATAGCATGAAGGCTAAAGCTTCGCTATTGGCGTATTGCCGCAGTAACAAAATCAAAGTGATCACCACTGGTGGCGCGGGTGGTCAAATCGACCCGACACAAATCAAAGTGGCCGACCTGACTAAAACGATTCAAGATCCATTGGCGAAGAAACTGAAAGATACGCTGCGTCGTCATCATAACTTCCCTAAGAATCCTGCGCGTAAGTTTGGCATCGATTGTGTGTTCTCGACCGAGCAGCTCAAATACCCACAAGCTGATGGTAGCGTATGCGCGGCGAAAGCCACAGCGGAAGGTCCAAAACGTATGGACTGCGCGACCGGTTTTGGTGCTGCAACTGTAGTCACTGCGACTTTTGGATTTGTTGCTGTTTCGCGTATTGTAGAAAAGATTATTCAAAAGCACAGTAAGTAACTCGCTACTGTATGCCTAATAAGAATTTACTGGATATTAAAATGATGTCATTCCCGAGCTCTCCATTTGGCAAAGAAATTACTAGTGATGATATTGTCGCAAAAATGCAGGCTTTCAACGGTTGGGAAGACCGTTATCGTCAAGTGATTCAATGGGGTAAGAAACTGCCAGTAATGCCTGATGAGCTGAAAAGTGAGCAGGTTTTGGTGTCTGGTTGTGAGAGTCAAGTGTGGTTAGTTTCGCAGAACATCGACGGTGTTTGGTACTTTTGTGCTGATTCTGATGCTCGTATCGTTCGCGGTCTGATTGCATTAGTGATGGCTGCGTATGATGGAAAAACATCAGACCAGGTTCAAGCTTTTGATATTGATGGCTATTTCGCTGATATTGGCTTGATTACCCATTTGAGCCCTTCAAGAGGAAATGGACTTAAAGCGATTGTTGAGCAGATCAAGAACCTCGCTAGCTCGTAACTGTCCCAATACTTTTTCACAATATTGCTTTAAAGAGATTGCAGATACTTTGTTCCTCAGTTCTGGAATGACGATTTCTAACTGTATTTCGTCATTCCCTAAAGCGACGAAGGAGCGTAATAGGGAATCTCGTTTGGATGGTTTGCTATTTGAGGTTCCAGATACTTCGTTCCTTAGCTCTGGAATGATGACTGCTAATTGAGTCTCGCCATCCCCTAAAGCATATCAACGGCTTTTTCTATCGCCGCTACGAGTTTTTCAACATCATCCATGTTGTTGTAAATACCAAATGAAATACGAACTGTTCCTTTCACATTAAGTGCATCCATTAATGGGTGAGCGCAATGATGCCCTGCACGTACCGCGATACCTTGCTGATCCAACAGCGTGGCAATGTCTTGATGGTGAACGCCATCCATCACAAAAGTAATTACGCTCGAATTGGGCTTATAACCGAGTATTTGGATGTCGTCCAATTGACTGAGTGCTTGATAGGTTTTGTGTTGTAGCTGGTGGATATGATCTTCCACGTCTTGTTGTTCAAACTGATGTAACCACTCGATTGCTGAACTTAAAGCGATGGCTCCTGCTACGTTTGGTGTGCCTGCTTCGAACTTACCAGGCAGTTCAGAAAACGTGGTGCCAGAAAAAGAGACGCGTTCAACCATTTTGCCACCGCCATGCCACGGCGGCATCGCTTCGAGCAATTCTAGTTTGCCGTAAAGCACACCAATCCCTGCAGGGGCGTAGAGTTTGTGTCCTGAGAATACGTAAAAGTCTGCGCCCAAAGTGGTAACATCGACTGGCTCATGGACAATGCCTTGTGCGCCATCGACGACGACAACGGCATTCATCTCATGTGCCTTTTCGATAACTTGCTCAAGCGGTTGGCGAGAACCCGTTACATTGGTTATCTGAGCCAGAGCTACGATCTTGGTTCGTTCAGTCAACAGTGCATCAAAAGCAGCAAGGTCGAATTCGCAGTCAGATGTCATTGGGATTTTGATGATCTTAGCACCGGTTTGTTCTGCCACAATTTGCCAAGGGACTATGTTGGCGTGGTGCTCCATTTCGCTCACCAGGATTTCATCGCCCGGTTGGAGGGTACTTCTAGCGTAGGTTTGAGCTATAAGGTTGAGTGCCTCGGTGGCACCGCGAGTCCAGATAATCTCTTTCGATGATGTTGCGCCAATAAACTGAGCGACCTTGCCTCTAGCTTCTTCAAATTGGCTGGTGGCGTGCGCGGTTAAGCTGTGACTACCACGATGAACATTGGCATTCTGCTTGGAGTAATACTGGCTAATGGCATCAATAACTACCTGAGGTTTTTGTGTGGTTGCCGCGCTGTCTAAGTAAATCAATGGTTGTTGATTGATGGTTTGGGATAGCGCAGGAAACTGCTCTCGGATGTGATTGATATCAAGCATCTATTCTTACCTAAATCTTGGAAATTGGTGCCAGCGTAATGCTAAGCGGTATCATTATTTTATCGCGACTTGTTAACCGTTGCTGACTAATCTTGATGATTCCAGCTATTTTCTTGCTCTTTGACCTGATCGAACAGCTTTTGGTTAACGGGAACTTCTATCTGATGCTTATTTGCTGTTTTTATCAGGTGTCCAGTGATGAAGTCGATCTCAGTCTTTCTTTGATAAAGCATATCTTGCTTCATTGAAGAGTTGTTCTGTGCTGTGGCGTGAATAACCTTGTTGACGCTCGCTTCTAACTCTTCGATCGAACAATCAATACCTTCTGCCTGCATAACTTTTGTGAGCTCTTTAACGATAGAGATTAAAGTATCTCCAAACTTTTGGTCTGCAAGTTCGCCATTCTTGACTTGCTCTAACCCAGTCAGTGGGTTGATAGCACAGTTGATGGCGAGTTTAGTCCAAAGCGCGATTTTTATTTGTGGGTTCCAACTCACAGCCGGGAGAGCATTATCCAATACATCAACTAAAAAAGTGCACTGTTGCCCATTGAGGTTAAAAGCACCCAGTTGAGTTTGGCCAAGTCCAGTGTGAGATACACTATTACGATCAGGTTTGAATGCTGCTTGGGTGGTGGTTGCCAATACTATCGGGTGAGCATCAATCTGAGTGGCTATCTCATCTACTGCTCCCATTCCGTTGTGCATGAACATTAAGATAGCATCGGAGTCGATATACTGAATAAGTGGTGTGATAGCATCTTCGACTTGCCAAGCTTTTACTGTGAAGAGCACCAAATCGCTTTCTGAAAGCTTGTCTTTGTCGTTATTGCTGAAGGAAATCGAAGCTTGTTCATCAAGAGATAGCTCAACAGAAGGTTCAGAAGAACGACTCCACAAAGACACATTATGACCAGCTTGAAGCAGTTTTATTGCCCATAAAGCGCCAATCGCTCCGGGACCAACAATAGTGATGTTCACAGCAATACCGAGATAAGAAAGTAATGCAGCAAGGATAGCGAGGCATTAAATGAAAGCAATAAAAAATGGCACCCGAGGGTGCCATTTTGGAAACTTTCTTAGAAGTTCGATTAGAACTTGTAAGTTACTGCAACGTAGTGACCGAAGCCAGTAGTTTTACCAGCTAGACCGTCGTCTTTAAGACCGTAAACATCTTTGTAGCCTTTTAGACCGTAACCAACAGCGAAACGATCTGAGTGCCAGTAAAGACCATTGAACATAGCACCGCCATTCGAAGTGTTTAGTGCTTTGTTATCATCATCCATACCAAATTGGTAGTCGATGTAACCTTGGTAAGAGATGAATGAGCCGTTCTCAAAGAAGTAGAATGGTTTAAACCAGTTAGCCGAAACTTGGTAACCGTTCCAGTCTTTCTTGTTTGAATCGTATGTTCCGTAAAGGTTTAAGCCAACTTTACCAAACCAAGGAACCATCACGTCAGAACCTAGACCAATTTTTTGTGTGTTGGTTGTTTCACTTGGAACACAAGTTGATTGGTCTGGAGTACAGTTTGTAGCACCGCCGCCGCCCCATTCAACTAGAGTCGCAACGTATAGTTCTTGAACTGGACCGAAAGAAAGGTCTTTACCTGTTAGACCGTCAAGAGACATACGAGGTGCAAACTTCATGAAGATTTTTTCTGCACCATCTTTGTCGCTGCCTGGATTAGACGTTAGGTTGAATACATCAACGTAACCGTATAGATCAAAAATGCCTGAACGACCGCCGAATTCCATCTCTAGGTAGTCATGAGATGATTCACCTGGAAGCTCATCGAAAGCACCCATTAGGTTAAATTGAAGCCACTTGTAATCGTTTTTGTGGATGTCGCCGTCAGAATAATCTGCTGCCATTACTGGAGCAGAAGTTGCTGCAAGTAGGCCAAGAGTTAAAAGTGATTTACGCATAATGGAACTCTCTATGTTTGAAATAAGTAACCCGCTAATCCGTGCGTGTTTATATGTCCGAATGCCGAGCATCATAGCGATTTTGTTCTCAAATAAAAGTGAGACAGAGTGAAAATTGCAATTATTAAAGTGAGATGGATCACACTAATGATCTAAATGATGGAACTTTAACGCAGTAATGCATCTTGATGCACCTCTAATTCTATTGATTTTGTGAAAATAGATTATTTTGTAGATAAATCGGTGAATAACCGCTCTAAGCAAACGATTATACTAAATAGAGTGATATGCATATCAAAATCAACAGTATTCCTTTCTATGTAATTTCACCTCCTAAAACGACTAAATCTCTCCACGGTTGGCTCGTCCCTTTGATCTATTTTTAACCAACTTCGTAATGGTGGTGGAATCAATTGATGAACAATCGGTGTGACGAGCAGCAGCCTTCAAAATTTTTGGTTTTGCTCAGAGCATCGAGAATAATAAAACGGTTCCCTGCACGAAACACCGACAGAGTGTGTTTTAAGATTTTTACTGAGCGTATCTTTTGTGTGACGAACCGGTCTAAATTTTGGAGAGAGACCGATGAAATATTCACCATTACTCGCTGTAGCGATTTCAGCACTGTTCATTGTTGGGTGTGACGACGATGACGAACCCACAACGCAACTTCAAGCCGTCCATGCATCTCCTGATGCTCCACTAGCGAATGTGTTAATTGACAACCAAGCTCGTTGGAGCGGTGTGGATTATGCACAAGCCTCTGGTTATGCGGCGGTTAACCAAGGTCAGACATCTGTCCAGGTCGATGTACAACTCCCCGGTGATGCAGTGGCTACTGTTATCCCACAAAGCCAATTCGACTTGAGCGGTGATTTGGATTATACCGTTATGGTCGTTGGTGACGCTGATGGTTCGAACAACCCTGTGGAGGCCTTAGTAGTGACTCGTCCTGCTGAAGGGACCGCAACGAGTTCGACCCTAGACGTACAAGTAGTTCACGCTGCGACGGGTGTTGGCGATGTAAATCTGTATGTGACAGGACCGACTGATCCACTAGGTGCACCACTGGGGACCTTAGCGTACAAAGATTTCACCGATGTTCTAAATATCCCTGCAGGGCAATACCGTGTGAGACTGGAAGCGGTCAGTGGTAATGCTATCGCATTCGATTCAGGGGAGATTACTTTACCCGCAGGCAGCGAGTTGACGATTGCCGCTGTGCCGAGAGCTGATTCGAATAGCGCCTCACCTGTGAAGTTAATGGTTATGGACGGTAGTGGATCTTCGTTAATCTACGACATGGCTGAAACCGCAGAAGTAAGAGTAGGGCATTTAGTTGATGGAGCACCTGATGTCGATGTTTACGTTAACGCGGCTAAGTTTGCACCTCTTGATGGCTTAATGTTTAAAGAGATTCGTGGCTTCTTAGATTTAGCTGCAGATAGTTATGACATTGATATTTACGAAACGGGAACAACGTCTCCAACATTTATCGATGTCGATGGTCTAGCTGTATTTGCGGGTATGGATTACAGCATTTATGCGGTAGGGACCGTAACACCGCTGAATCTAGAGCCTTTGGTAGTTCCTGAAAACCGTCGTCCGGTGGCGACCAGTGCAGTGTTAAATATTACTCACGCTGCTGCTAACCCAATTGCTGCATCTGTGGACATCTACTTAACAGAAAACGTAGGCATCGCTGGAAGTACGCCAGCGCTGAGTGATGTGAAGTTTAAAGACTATGCTAATGGTATCTATGTGGCAGCAGGCTCTTACTTTGTGACGATTACCGTTGCGGGCCAACCTTCGGTGGTGGCTATTGATTCTGCGCCTGCTACTTTGGCTGATGGTGTTGTATATCAAGTCGTGGCGATAGATGACTCGGCTGGCTCAGGCTTCAATCTTATTGTGAGTGACACAACAGACTAGCGCGTACGAAATCAATTGCTACAAAGTAAAAGAGGGTAGCTTGATGCTACCCTCTTTCTATTCTGTTTTCTTTTTCTCTTATTCGTGGTTGTTTTTCGCTTTTTCTAGTAAATCTGTGAAAAAGTGGCGCAGCGAATAGAGCATGATCAAACTTGGTATCACCATAAGTGCAGTCAGTATAAAGAAGGTTGACCAATCATTGAGGTAATCAACCAACTCACCACTGAAGGAAGCTAAAGTGGTACGGCCGAAGTTTCCAAGTGAAGCTAGTAAGGCGTATTGTGTTGCTGAAAACGCCTGACCTGTTAATAGCGTTAGGAAAGAGACAAACGCAACGGTAGAAAAGGCCGTTGTGAAGTTATCGACAATGATGGTTGCCAAGAATAAGGTTTCACTCGGGCCAGTCTGAGCGATCCACGCAAACATTAGATTGCTTGCCGCCATTGCCACGCCGCCGATCATTAGTCCGCGTACAATGCCGAACTTCACATTGAAGACACTGCCTACCAAAGTGAAGAATATCGTCGCACCCCAACCAATTAATTTGGAGTAGTGGCCGATCTGTTCGTTACTGAAACCTATCTCTTTATAGAAGGTGATCGACATTCGACCTAAGAAGGCTTCGCCTATCTTAAACAGGAATACAAACAGCAATAGAGTAATGGCAACTTGAACTCCGTTTCTTTTGAAGAAATCATAAAAGGGCTCAATGACCGTTACACTGAACCAAGCGACAAGCTTTGAGCCAACTACTTTATTGTGTCGCTGCTGTGCTTGTTCTTGTAGGGCTTCACGTTGTGTATTTGGCTCTCCGACAAAAAGAGTAAACAGCATTAACACGACAACGACACCTGCCATACCGTAGTAAACACCATTCCAACCGATTGAGTCTGCGTTAATAAAGGCCAGGTAGCCTGGTAGAGAATAGCCCGTCCACCAACCAACTACTGCCATTGCAGAAGCTTGTGGCAGTTTTGAAGCTTCAGATTTTGGGAAGGTATCAATACGAAATGCATCAATTGCGATGTCTTGCGTGGCTGAGGCAATGGCAATCGCGAGCGCTAACATTGAGGTAAACGCTAAATTCTCAGCCGGATTGACGCCTGCGATAAATAAGGTGCCGATCAAAACAATGCTTTGGCAGAAAAAGATCCAACTGCGGCGCTGGCCAAGTATTGCATGAAGCAGCGGCAGTTTTACTCGGTCTACCAAAGGAGCCCATAAAAAGTTAATGGCATACACAGCAAATACACTACCAAAGTAGCCAATAGCAGCACGGGTTAAACCTGCGTCTTTAAGCCAACCAGACATGTTGGAGCCAATAAGAACCCACGGGAAGCCGCTTGAGCAACCGAGCATGAACACCCACAGTAGGCGCTTATCGAGATAGCTACGGAAAGTCTGCATCCAAGAAAGAGAGGGAGTGCCTGATGACATAGGGCGTCCTTGTATAGAAAAACGCCCTTAAGAAATAAGGGCGTTACTTTAGATTACTTAAGAAGGGTCACTTTCGTGATGACGATTGGATCGACAGGGATATCTGACATACGGCCCATTCGCTTAGTTGGTATGGTTGCCATCTTTTGAATAACGTCAAAACCGTCGGTGACTTTACCAAATACCGCGTAACCTGGATTACCGCCTTTTGCGTTCAGGAAGTCGTTGTCTGCGTAGTTAATGTAGAACTGACGAGTTGCAGAGTCTGGCGCGTTAGTACGAGCCATCGCGATCGTTGCTGTGTCGTTCTTCAGACCATTACTGCCTTCATTCTTGATCGGAGCATACGTTGCTTGTTGCTGCATGTCTTGGTTGAAGCCGCCACCTTGCGCCATAAAACCAGGAATAACACGGTGGAAGATAGTACCTTCGTAACTGCCATCTGCTACGTATTTTAGAAAGTTCTCAGAACTAATTGGTGCTTGCTCTTGGTTTAGCTCGATCGTGAAGTCACCTAGCGTCGTTTCGACGTTTACTTTAGGACCAGCCCACACGCTCACGCTTACTAGCATTAGTGCGATAGAAGATAGAATACGACCCATTAGAAACGTTCCTTCATGTAAGTTTGTAGTTCTTGGTCATTAGCGATCTCTTTAAGCACTAAGTCGATAACGTCGTTAAGTACCATTGCGATATCGTCGTTTGATGCACTTAATGCACCAGTGCGAGTTGCTGTACCATTGAACGTCTTAACCAGTTTGCCTTCTGGTGTTTCAGCCGTAACTTCAAGTGTTACTTTACCGTCCATTTGGTTTTCCATAATGGTGTGTTCTACGGTAACTAGTGCTTCTTGAATCTCTAAAACAACAGAGTTTTCGCTGTTTACGCTGGCACGAAAGCCTTGAGACTCAAATTGCTGTGCGATAGCATTCTCTAGAGAAATACGCATGTTCTGCTTAGCGTGAATTGGTTGAATGTTAGCGCGGCCGCTATCAACAAGTGCAACATACTGAGCAGCACGAACATCTTTACTGGTTAATGTGTATGTTTTGCCTTGTACTAGGTTGCTTGAGCTTAGTGAAGCTTCTGGCATTACATTTATCTGTTCTTGCTGAGGGGCTGAACATGCTGTCAAAGCCATAATAGAAGCAGCCAAAATCAGTTTTTTCATTCCTTTATCCTTTCTAAATTCACACCAGAAGCTCGGTATCTTAAATTCTTGTGAAGCAGTCTACTGCTTATTTGTTAAAATTCGCAGGTTCTCTTGTTGCTTGTAATATCTCAAATTTTTGGTTTAGTTCAAGCGTTTCAACGTTAGCTTCACCAAATAATCTTGCGAGTTTGACATCGTATCCGAGGTGTCGGTTGCCAATAACAATTAATTTGCCTCCATTGCTAAGAACATGCTTTGCATCACAGAACATTTGCCATGCAATGTGATCAGTAATTGCCTGTTGTTGATGGAATGGAGGGTTACACATGACTAGGTATGTGCTGTTTTTCTTAAAACCGTCTAAACAGTTGTTAGCAATGAACTGGAAGTTACCATCTTCACCAAGGTTATCTTTTATGTTTTGGCGTGCTGATTCCACGGCCATGAAGCTCTCATCAACACAAGTGATGCGAGCTTGAGGGTTCAACTGGCCTGCTTTAACACTTAAAACACCATTACCACAGCCAAGGTCGATAATATGACGTAGCTCAGGATCTTGAGGTATATGCTCTAGCATATAGCGCGCGCCTTGATCGAGTGCTTCCCCTGAGTAAACATTTGGTAAATTCTTTAGGCGGATATCTTCACCGTCGACATCCCATTCTACAAAAGGCTCAACTTTGTGAATTGGCTGGCAGTTTGGTGATGAGAACACCAAGCGGTGCTTTTTCTTCGCCAGTGATGTTTTGGTTTCACCCAAGTATTTTTCAAACAGATTCAGCGTTGATGTGTGAATCTCTTTTACCTTGTTGACACCGATCACTTGGCAACCTTCTGGTAAAGCTTGGCGCAACTGACTCAGTTGCCATACTAAATGGCGGTTGGTCTTTGGTAGCTGCATCAGTACCAGATCAATACCGTGAGGGATATCATCCATGGTGTTTAAAAAGTTGACGCGATTACACTGATTGCGCTGTAAGTTTTTCAGGCCGCCACGATGAGAGATAAATGAGTCGCTCATCATGGTCACATCGTGATCTTTTGAGAACCAAGCGGATAGGGCACCAAAGCTGTCGTTTAAGATCAGAATGTGTTTGCCAGGTTCAAGGTTCATCTCTTCAACATGGTTAATAATGTATTCGTCGCCCGCATCCCAAGCTTGAAGTGTTTCATTTGAACGTTTAGGGAAACGATGTAAGGTCAAAGTTCTATCGTGAAGGGTAAGTTCAGTTTTCATTACTTGGGATACTTATATGAGAAATAACAAAGATATTGTCTCAAATGCGGGCTGAACAAGATAGAGAAAACTCGACCAAACCTATGCTGTTCGCGATTAAATACTCAGACAGTAGCCTTGTTAGGGTTTATACTCACCCCCACAGATAATGCCAACCCGTTATTAAGGAATCACAATGATCCAAGAAGTTATCGAAACAAAATTGCACAATGAGTTTTCACCAAGTCACTTGAGTGTGGTGAATGAGAGCTACATGCACAATGTTCCGGCCGGTTCTGAGAGTCACTTTAAAGTGATTGTTGTGAGTGATGCGTTTGAAGGTTTGCGTCTTATTGCTCGTCACCGAGCTGTAAATAAAGCACTTTCAGAAGAGCTAGCGAACAATATTCACGCTTTATCTATTCATACTTATACAAAAGATGAATGGTTGAAGCAGCTCGATAACGTGCCAGACAGCCCAATGTGTATGGGTGGGGGCAAGTAATAAATTTAATACATATAAAAAGAGGTGGCCATGCCGCCTTTTTTATCGCCTAAATTATCTGTTTTTTGCCGTTATATCACTCAAACTGATGGTAAGTTAAACGTCTAAAAATACCTACAATGAGTAATGTTTTTATTAACAGTGTTTCAACATAACTCATAAAATAATAGTTTGTGACAGAGTGTTAATCTCTTGTTTAAAACACCTTTCAAAAGTCAATTTATCTGTGCGGCTCGTCAAATTTATACATATTTAAGAGTCCATATGCTTCAAATCTCACCAAATAAACGCGCTATTCAAGTTATTGGTCATGGCATCAAGATGTCAAAAAATGCTAGAATACGGCACCTGATAAATCTCACATGATTTGTGTGAGAATTTTATTAAGATAATGTTGCGATTTTGGTATCTCAAATTTACCAAGACCGGACACTGTAATGTCGTGTCTAAGGGCGATCTTAAAACGTCCTGAATTTACGCAATTAAAAGAATCTTTTTCCCGATAAAGTAGTGCAAGTGCGTATGATTACAATAAAGAAGGGTTTGGATCTTCCTATCGCAGGAACTCCATCCCAGGTGATTAATGATGGTAAGTCCATCACTAAAGTCGCCTTGCTTGGCGAAGAGTACGTTGGTATGCGTCCTACGATGCATGCTCGCGTTGGTGATGAAGTGAAGAAAGGCCAAGTTCTTTTTGCTGATAAAAAGAACCCAGGTGTTGTATTTACTTCTCCAGCAAGCGGTAAAGTTATTGAAGTGAACCGTGGTGCTAAGCGTGTTCTTCAATCTGTAGTGATTGAAGTAGCAGGCAATGAGCAAATCACGTTCAATAGCTATGAAGCTAACCAACTAGCAGGTCTTGACCGTGAAACGGTTAAAGCTCAGTTAGTTGAGTCTGGCGCATGGACCGCTTTGCGAACTCGTCCGTTCAGCAAGGTTCCAGCAATCGATTCTGAAACTCAGGCTATTTTTGTAACTGCTATGGATACTAATCCGCTAGCAGCTGAGCCAGAATTAATCATTAACGAGCAGTCTGATGCTTTCGTTGCTGGTTTAGATCTTCTTTCAACTCTGACTAACGGTAAAGTGTACGTTTGTAAAAAAGGTACTAGCTTACCTCGTTCAGCTCAGTCTAACGTTGAAGAACATGTTTTTGATGGCCCACACCCTGCAGGTCTTGCAGGCACGCATATGCATTACCTATACCCGGTAAATGCAGAAAACGTAGCGTGGAGCATTAACTACCAAGATGTTATCGCATTCGGTAAGCTTTTCCTTACTGGTGAGCTTTATACCGATCGTGTTGTTTCTCTGGCTGGTCCAGTGGTAAACAACCCGCGTCTAGTTCGTACTCAAATTGGTGCTAGCCTTGAAGAGTTGACAGACAGCGAGCTAATGCCAGGCGAAGTTCGTGTGATTTCTGGTTCTGTACTAACTGGTACACAAGCAACCGGTCCACATGCTTACCTTGGTCGTTACCATCAGCAAGTTTCTGTTCTACGTGAAGGTCGTGATAAAGAGCTATTCGGCTGGGCTATGCCTGGTAAGAACAAGTTCTCTGTTACTCGTTCATTCCTTGGTCACCTGTTTAAAGGTCAGTTGTTCAACATGACAACGACTACAAATGGTAGTGATCGCTCAATGGTTCCAATCGGTAACTACGAGCGCGTAATGCCTCTAGATATGGAACCTACATTGCTGCTTCGTGATCTATGTGCAGGCGACGTTGATAGTGCACAAGCACTAGGTGCGCTAGAGCTAGATGAAGAAGATTTGGCATTGTGTACCTTTGTATGTCCAGGTAAGTACGAGTACGGTCAACTACTTCGTGAATGCCTAGATACGATTGAGAAGGAAGGGTAATTTTCATGGGCCTTAAAAAGTTTCTTGAAGACATCGAGCATCATTTTGAGCCAGGTGGCAAACACGAGAAGTGGTTCGCGCTTTACGAAGCAGCGGCTACAGTGTTCTACACGCCAGGTCTTATCACAAAGAAAAGCTCGCACGTTCGTGATAGCGTTGACTTAAAACGTATCATGATCATGGTTTGGTTCGCGGTATTCCCAGCAATGTTCTGGGGTATGTACAACGCGGGTGGCCAAGCTATCGCTGCACTTAACCACATGTACGCAGGCGCTGAACTAGCATCTGTTATTGATGGTAACTGGCACTACTGGCTGACTCAAATGCTTGGCGCCTCCTTAGGAGCCGATGCTGGTGTTGGCAGTAAGATGCTACTTGGTGCGACTTACTTCCTACCTATCTACGCGACGGTATTTATCGTTGGTGGTTTCTGGGAAGTTCTGTTCTGTATGGTGCGTAAGCACGAAGTAAACGAAGGTTTCTTTGTTACTTCTATCTTATTCGCGCTTATCGTTCCGCCAACACTTCCTCTATGGCAGGCAGCTCTAGGTATTACCTTTGGTGTTGTTGTTGCTAAAGAGATCTTCGGTGGTACGGGTCGTAACTTCCTAAACCCTGCGCTTGCTGGCCGTGCGTTCCTATTCTTTGCATACCCTGCACAGATTTCAGGTGACGTAGTTTGGACTGCTGCAGATGGTTTCTCTGGTGCAACTGCTCTTAGCCAATGGGCTCAAGGCGGCGGTAGCGCACTAATGAACGTGACATCTGGTGAAGCAATCACTTGGATGGACGCATTCATTGGTAACATCCCAGGTTCTATCGGTGAAGTATCGACTCTAGCACTTATGATTGGTGCTGCGATGATCGTTTACATGCGTATCGCTTCATGGCGCATCATTGCTGGTGTAATGATCGGTATGATCGCTGTATCTACGCTATTCAACGTGATCGGTTCTGATACTAACGCAATGTTCAGCATGCCTTGGCACTGGCACCTAGTTCTAGGTGGCTTCGCATTCGGTATGTTCTTCATGGCGACAGACCCAGTATCAGCGTCATTTACCAACAAAGGTAAGTGGTGGTACGGCATCCTAATCGGCGCAATGTGTGTAATGATCCGTGTAGTTAACCCTGCATATCCAGAAGGCATGATGCTTGCGATTCTATTCGCAAACCTATTTGCTCCTCTGTTTGACCACGTTGTAATCGAGAAGAACATTAAGCGGAGACTAGCTCGCTATGGCAAGTAATAACGATAGCATTAAAAAGACGCTGTTTGTTGTTATCGCATTGAGCCTAGTGTGCTCAATCATCGTTTCAACAGCTGCAGTTGTTCTTAAACCTAAGCAACAAGCTAACGCGGTTCTGGATCAACAAACTAAGATCTTAGAAGTTGCAGGTGTTGACCTTGAAGGTGACATCCCAGCGCTGTACGCAGAGAACATCGAACCTCGTCTAGTTGATTTCGCTACTGGTGATTTCGTTGACGGTGATGCTGCTGCATACGACCAACGTAAAGCGGCAAAAGATCCAGCTCAGTCAATCAAGCTTTCTGCTGAAGATGACATTGCTAAGATCCTTCGTCGTGCTAACACAGGTACTGTATACCTTGTGAAAGACGGTGCTGAAACTACTAAAGTTATCATCCCTGTTCACGGTAACGGCCTATGGTCAATGATGTACGCATTCGTTGCGGTAGAAACTGATGGCAACACAGTTTCTGGTATCACTTACTACGAGCAAGGTGAAACTCCTGGACTTGGTGGTGAAGTTGAGAACCCAACTTGGCGTGCTCAATTCGTTGGTAAGAAATTATTCGACGAAAACCACAAGCCAGCTATCAAGGTAGTTAAAGGTGGTGCTCCTGAAGGTACTGAGCACGGTGTTGATGGCCTTTCTGGTGCAACACTGACCAGTGTTGGCGTTCAACATACATTTGACTTCTGGTTAGGTGATATGGGCTTTGGTCCGTTCCTAGCAAAAGTTCGTGACGGAGGTCTGAACTAATGTCTAGTGCAAAAGAAATTAAAAAGAGCATTTTAGCGCCAGTATTGGATAACAACCCAATCGCGCTACAGGTTCTTGGTGTGTGTTCTGCTCTTGCGGTAACCACTAAGCTAGAAACAGCATTTGTTATGACTATCGCGGTAATGTTTGTTACTGCTCTGTCTAACTTCTTCGTTTCTTTAATCCGCAACCACATTCCTAACAGTGTGCGTATCATCGTTCAGATGGCAATTATCGCATCATTAGTAATCGTGGTAGACCAAGTGCTAAAAGCATACCTATACGATATCTCTAAGCAGCTATCTGTATTCGTAGGCCTAATCATTACTAACTGTATTGTAATGGGTCGTGCTGAAGCATTCGCAATGAAGTCTGCACCAATCCCATCTCTAATCGATGGTCTTGGTAACGGTCTTGGTTACGGTTTCGTTCTTATCACTGTTGGTTTCTTCCGTGAGCTTCTAGGCTCTGGCAAACTATTTGGTATGGAAGTACTACCTCTAGTGAGCAACGGTGGTTGGTATCAGCCAAACGGCTTGATGCTTCTAGCACCTTCTGCATTCTTCCTAATTGGTTTCTTGATTTGGGCAATTCGTGTGTTCAAACCAGAACAAGTAGAAGCGAAGGGGTAAGGTAGTCATGGAACATTATATTAGTCTGCTAGTTAAATCGATTTTCATCGAAAACATGGCGCTTTCTTTCTTCCTAGGTATGTGTACATTCCTAGCGGTATCTAAGAAAGTTAAAACTTCTTTTGGTCTTGGTGTTGCGGTAGTTGTAGTACTTACAATCGCTGTTCCTGTGAACAACCTTGTTTACACAAACATTCTGAAAGAAAACGCGCTTGTTGAAGGTGTCGATTTAAGTTTCCTTAACTTCATCGCATTCATCGGTGTTATCGCGGCACTTGTACAAATCCTAGAGATGGTTCTAGACCGTTTCTTCCCACCTTTGTACAACGCACTAGGTATCTTCCTTCCACTGATCACAGTTAACTGTGCAATCTTTGGTGGTGTATCTTTCATGGTAACTCGTGACTACAACTTTGCTGAATCTGTTGTTTACGGCTTCGGTTCTGGTGTGGGTTGGATGTTAGCTATCGTTGCTCTTGCGGGTATCCGTGAGAAGATGAAGTACTCTGACGTACCTCCAGGTCTACGTGGCCTTGGTATCACGTTCATTACTGTTGGTCTGATGGCGTTAGGCTTTATGTCTTTCTCTGGTGTTCAACTGTAGGGTAAGCACCCAGTAATAAGGAATAACAAATGCAAAGCATTATTCTTGGCGTAGCGATGTTTACCATTATTGTATTGGCTCTAGTGCTAGTGATTCTATTCGCTAAATCTAAGCTAGTACCATCAGGTGACATCACTATTTCAGTAAACGGCGACCCTGAAAAGGCGATCGTTACTCAACCTGGTAGCAAGCTACTTGGTGCCCTAGCTGGCGCTGGTATCTTCGTATCTTCTGCTTGTGGTGGCGGTGGCTCTTGTGGTCAGTGTCGTGTAAAAGTTAAGTCTGGCGGTGGCGACATCCTACCAACTGAACTTGATCACATCACTAAAGGCGAAGCTCGCGAAGGCGAACGTCTTGCATGTCAAGTTGCTATGAAAACTGACATGGAGATTGAACTAGACGAAGATATCTTTGGTGTTAAAAAGTGGGAATGTACTGTTATCTCGAATAACAACGAAGCTACTTTCATCAAAGAACTTGCGCTAGCAATCCCTGAAGGTGAAGAAGTTCCGTTCCGCGCGGGTGGTTACATTCAGATTGAAGCTGAACCACATCACGTGAAATACGCAGATTACGATATTCCTGAGGAATACCGTGGTGACTGGGATAAGTTCAACCTATTCCGTTACGAGTCCATCGTTAAAGAACATTCAATCCGTGCTTACTCAATGGCTTCATACCCAGAAGAGAAAGGCATCATCAAGTTGAACGTTCGTATCGCGACTCCGCCGCCAAACAACCCTGATGTTGCTCCTGGTGTGATGTCTTCATACATCTGGTCTCTTAAAGAAGGCGACAAGTGTACTATTTCTGGTCCATTTGGTGAGTTCTTTGCTAAAGACACAGACAATGAAATGGTATTCATCGGTGGTGGTGCAGGTATGGCGCCTATGCGTTCTCATATCTTCGACCAACTTAAGCGTCTTAAGTCTACTCGTAAGATGTCTTACTGGTATGGCGCACGTTCTAAGCGTGAGATGTTCTACATTGAAGATTTCGATGGCCTAGCTGCTGCAAACGAAAACTTCGTATGGCACTGTGCACTGTCTGATCCTCAACCAGAGGACAACTGGGACGGTTACACTGGTTTCATCCACAACGTACTGTACGAAAACTACCTGAAGGATCACGAAGCTCCTGAAGATTGTGAGTACTACATGTGTGGTCCACCGATGATGAACGCTGCTGTTATCGGTATGCTGAAAGATCTTGGTGTAGAAGATGAAAACATCTTACTAGATGACTTCGGTGGTTAATCCACTTAAGTGATTGATATTATGGCTGACTCCTACGAGTCAGCCATTTGTTTTTCTAAGACAGCTTTTGACAACATACTGGCTTATATAAGAAAGAGTAAGGCATTCAAAATACCTATTTTTTACTCTTATTTTTCCTTATATAAATCCTCAACATTAGACAGGAGTAAGCAAGTGAGAATTTGGCTTGTTGCATTAACTTCTTTGATTTTTCTTGCGGGCTGTGAGCAGTCAAGAGAGCAAGTGCATTTGAGTGGCCCAACGATGGGCACGAGTTACAATATTAAATACATCAATGGTGATGAATTTCCTGAGTCTAATGAAGTTCATACAGAGATCGATCGCCTGCTTGAAGAAGTAAACGACCAGATGTCGACTTACCGTAAAGATTCCGAATTAAGCCGTTTCAACCAGCATAAAGGTGCAGATGCGTTCGAAGTATCTGAGCAAACAGCGACGGTTGTGAAAGAAGCGATTCGTTTGAACGGTCTTACTGAAGGAGCACTGGATGTAACGGTTGGTCCATTAGTTAACTTATGGGGCTTTGGTCCTGAAGCCCGTCCTGAAGTTGTGCCATCAGATGAAGAGCTGGCGGCTCGCAAGGCTAAGATTGGTATCCATCACCTTAGCGTTGAAGGCAACATGTTGAAGAAAGACCTACCTAACCTGTATGTCGATCTATCCACGATTGCAAAAGGTTGGGGCGTTGACGTCGTCGCTGACTACCTTGATTCTATTGGTATTCACAACTACATGGTTGAAGTCGGTGGCGAAATTCGTCTGAAAGGTTTAAACCGTGAGAACGTGGGCTGGCGTATCGCGATTGAGAAACCAAGCGTTGACGAGCGTAATATCCAAGAGATCATCGAGCCGGGTGATATGGCTATCGCAACCTCTGGTGATTACCGTAACTATTTTGAACGTGATGGTGTTCGTTACTCACACATCATCAACCCTGAAACAGGAAAGCCTCTTCACCATAAAGTGGTTTCTGTAACTGTTTTAAACCCGTCTTCAATGACTGCAGACGGCTTATCTACAGGCCTTATGGTC
Source organism: Vibrio sp. 99K-1 (assembly GCF_013114585.1). Classification (NCBI taxonomy): domain Bacteria; kingdom Pseudomonadati; phylum Pseudomonadota; class Gammaproteobacteria; order Vibrionales; family Vibrionaceae; genus Vibrio; species Vibrio sp. 99K-1. The sequence goes on along the minus strand of NZ_VTXF01000007.1, from coordinate 30,438 downwards.
TTAGGTGAAGAGAAAGGAATGGAAGTCGCAAACCAACATAACATCCCTGTGTTCATGGTGGTAAAAACAGCAGATGGCTTTAAAGAAGTTGCTTCTGAAGCATTTAAGCCATACTTAGGTAAATAAGGTAAGCGAGATAATTATGAATACATTTCTGATTACATTTGGTGTTTTTCTAGCTGTGATTACAGCAATGTCTATTGGCTACATCATTCAAAAGAAAGTAGTTAAAGGTAGCTGTGGTGGCTTAGGTGCAGTTGGTATTGATAAAGTATGTAACTGCCCAGAACCTTGTGATGCGCGTAAAAAGCGTGAAGCCCGTGAAGCTTACCGCGAAGAGAAACTGGCCGAGCGTCAGCAAAAAGAAGCTGCTTGGAATAAAGATCGTATTGCTTAATCAGCGATATTGATTGGGAGCGAATTAAGCTTTCCAAGAACAGAAGCCCAAGGTATGTGCCTTGGGCTTTTTTTGTTTTTCGCTAATTGGATTCATGCTTAGAAAGGTTCAGCTACTCGTTAACTAACTGAAGATTATTGCGAGCGCACACTAGCTGGTTTCGACCTTGTTCTTTAGCGGTATAAAGCAGTTCGTCGGCGGCTTTAATCTGTTCATCTAAAGAGCCCACTTGATCGGTTACCCCAATGCTCATGGTCACTTTAATGATTTGTGAATCATGCTCCACTTGGTGACTTTCAATTGCGTCTCTCATGGATTCCAACGCTTCCACAAACTGTTCAAATGGGCCGCATGATTGAATGCAAAACTCTTCTCCGCCAAACCTAACGGGCAAGTCGTCTTTAAAGTGTTGTTTGATAATTTTTCCAACTTCAATCAACACCGCATCACCACCATCGTGACCATAGGTGTCGTTCACTTTTTTAAAGAAGTCGATATCCATCATTGCAATATTGCGTTCTTCACAACCCTTGCACGTCTGGTTAAATAGATAACGACGGTTCCACAGGCCAGTAAGTGCATCCTCGTTTGCATGGCGAAACAGTTCGCTCGTCGCTTCTTTCATATCGAGGAGTTGATGAATTCGGCAGAAGAATTCTTCTTGATTAAAGGGCTTATAGAGGAAGTCATTGGCGCCAGCTTTAAGGAAACGAGCGGTCATGGTGCGGTCATCACTGCCTGATAAGCCAAGGATAGCGAGTTGGTTACGGTCGTGGTGCACTCGAATGTCACGAGTCATCGAAATACCGTCTTTATTTGGCATATCGTGGTCAGTGACCACAACGGTGATATCAGGATCGTTTTGCAGCAGTGCGAGCGCTTGCTCTCCATCTTCTGCCTGAACGGTTTGAATATATTGGTGTTCAAGAAGTTGAACGACATATCGGCGAACCACAGCAGAATCATCAACAACCAGAGCTTTATGGTGTCGATTATTCGAGATTCGTTTTACAAGCGGTAGCAAGTAACTGACCGATGACATGCTGTCTTTGAGGATGTAATCCAACACACCTTTAGCCAGAACTTGTTCTCGTAGGGTGTTGTTGAACATGCCGGTAAGCACGATGATTTTTTGTTGATAGCCGAGCACTAAATCAATGATCTCACCATCTTGGCCGTCAGGTAGGCAGTAGTCGAGCACGGCGCACAAGAAATCCGTCTCTTGCTCTAAGATAGCTTTGGCTTCAGCCACAGATTCTGCGAGCGCAACTTCATAACCATCGTTTTTAAATTGCTGGTAAAGGTAGTTTCTGAATGCGCGACTGTCCTCTACTACTAGTATTTTTTCACTCAAAAGCTATCCCTACTTATAGACTAAATACTCCTAACAATACTATCAGAAGAGTAGGTGGCGATTGAAGCTAAACCTGTTGAGCTGGACTCCAGATCATTTTAAAACCAACAATTATCCATTATACTGTTCATAGATACAGTTGTAAGGTTGAGTTACTGGTTGATGTGTAGTGCGGACCAAGAGAAAGTGAGAAAAATAATCCATGTCGATATGGACTGTTTTTACGCGGCTGTAGAAATGCGAGATAACCCGGCCTACCGTAACCGACCGTTAGCCGTCGGCGGGCATGAAAAGCAGCGTGGTGTGCTCAGCACATGCAATTACGAAGCGCGTAAGTTTGGTGTTCGTTCGGCCATGCCGACAGCTAAAGCGCTACAACTCTGCCCTAACTTGTTAGTGGTGCCGGGAAGAATGTCGGTTTATGTCGAGATATCTAAAAAGATCCGTGAGATTTTCTCTCGGTATACTGCCGTGATAGAGCCGTTGTCGTTGGATGAAGCATTTCTTGATGTGACGGACTCAAAGCAGTGTCATGGCTCTGCAACACTTATCGCTGAATCTATTCGTCGTGATATCTGGAATGAACTCAATCTAACAGCGTCTGCCGGTATTGCTCCGATAAAGTTCTTGGCGAAAGTGGCTTCGGATATGAATAAGCCTAACGGGCAATTCGTTATCCCTCCACAAGACGTGCAAGCGGTGATCGATGAACTACCACTTGAAAAGATCCCTGGCGTCGGCAAGGTGAGTATTGAAAAGCTTCACCAAGCGGGCTTTTTCACCTGCAAGGATATAAAAGAGTCTGACTATCGCGATCTACTACTTAAATTTGGTCGTCAGGGCGCCTCACTGTGGAAGCGCAGTCATGGTATCGATGAGCGAGAAGTCATTGTCGAGCGTGAGCGAAAGTCTGTTGGGGTTGAAAGAACCTTTACCCAAAACATATCGACTTACGCTGAGTGTTGGCAGGTTATAGAAGACAAACTGTTTCCTGAACTTGAAACTCGATTGGAAAAGGCTAGCCCAAGTAAAGCGATCATCAAGCAGGGTATCAAACTCAAATTCGCTGATTTCCAGCAAACCACTATTGAGCACATTCATGCTTCTCTAGATCGCGAGCACTTCAAAGAGCTGTTAAGTGAAATACTCAAAAGGCAGCAAGGGCGAGAGATACGCTTACTGGGTTTGAGTGTGATGTTGCAGCCTAAAGATCAAATGCGTCAGCTGAGCTTTTTCTAAAGACAGAGGTTGGCGAGTGCTTTTCATTAAGACCGACTAAGCTTCACAGCCTAGTCGGTTTTTATCGTTTTGAGTTATCTTGGAAGCTGTTTTACGCGCGCTAAGGTGTCGGCGAAAGGTTGTTGCTCTAGCTTTCCGTAGCCAGCCATTTTGCTGGCTTTAAGCTTGGTTGAAAGTGGGGTGGCGATTCCACAGAGAAAACGGGTAATCGCTTCATCGGTAATCAGTTGTTGGCTTGCAGAAATAAATTCATGAGTCCATGTCATTACTGTCTCATCATCGACTGATTCAACATCAACGCTTGGCAAGGTTGCCACTTGGCCGCGACATACTGAGCAGTGACCGCAGGCTTTTGGCGCTTCGTTGTCTGCAAAGTAGCTTGCTAGGCGTGAGCTTAGGCAGGTGTCAGCCTCAAAGAAGTTCAGCATTTGATTAAGACGATTTATCTCACTGTTCTCTTTTGCTTTAAACAACTCTGTAAGCCGCTCAGATAACTGCATCATCTCTTCAGAAGTATTGTGGATCGCGTAAACGTCGGTGATCTGTTTACTTTCCAACTCAATCCAGCCCTGCTCATTAAAGTAATCGATAGCGGCAATCACGCGTTGACGGTCAGCTTGGAAGTGAGTCCAAAGTGCTTCGAAGTCGACCTGACACCAAACTCTCGCTTGCGGTGAACATTGGAAGATCGCTTCAACAAAGTTACGACGTTCGCCTTGGAATTGCTCGCAGATCTGCTGCTTAGGACGAATGAACTTAAATTTGTAATCCGCAAAGTAGCTGTACTTCGGCTCAATCACGCCTTCAATTTCCAGGTAAACCAGCAGTGTTTTAAGCGGCAGTTGACGAATGTTAGATTCACGCGAAAGTTGGTTAAGCATGATTTCCCATTGATTAGCGCCAGATGGCCCAATGTTTTGGTTTTCGTAGATCTCTTTTAATACTGCTTGGATGGATATGTTGTCCGGTGTATCGCCAAACACGAAGTTCTCAAGTGTGCTCAAGCCGTGTTTGTTAGCCAGTAAAATACACTCAGAAGCTTGCCCATCACGGCCAGCTCTTCCTATCTCTTGGGAGTAGTTCTCTATCGATTTTGGTAAGTCGAAATGAATCACTCGGCGGATATTCGATTTGTCTACGCCCATACCAAATGCAATCGTCGCCACAATACAGTGTACGTCATCATTCATGAATTGCTGTTGAATTGCATCTCTGTTTTCTGGTTTAAGACCTGCGTGATAAGCCACAGCGTTAACCCCGACATTACGGAGCTGTTGAGCAACCATCTCGGCTGTTTGCTGAAGAGTGACATAGACAATAGTGGGTGCTTGCGCCGCTTGATTGACCACATTACACAAGCTTTCTAACTTATTAGCTTGTTCACATGGCTGAATAGATAGGTCGAGGTTTTTACGATAGAAGCCTGTCACCACAACACGATCTTCATCGATATCGAACTTAGACTTCATATCTTGAATAACAGATGTTGTGGCTGTCGCTGTGAGCAGCAGCACCTGAGGAATGTTAAGCTGCTTTTGATATTGAGGCAGCTTGAGGTAGTCTGGTCTGAAGTTGTGGCCCCATTCAGAAATACAGTGTGCTTCATCGACCACAAGTAACGAGATAGGCACTTGGGAAATAAACTGGCGAAAGCGTTCGTTCTTCAGTCGTTCGACTGAGATCATCAGGATCTTTGTGCCTCCGTTGCGTACGGATTGCATCACTTCCTGGGTGGTTTGTCTGTCTTGGCTCGATTCGATTGCAGCCGCGCTGATGCCTTTGCTGTGTAGGAAAGCGAGTTGGTCTTTCATCAAGGCGAGCAGTGGCGATATCACTAAGGTTAAATGGGGTAACTTTAGAGCGGGTAGCTGATAACAGAGTGATTTTCCTGAACCTGTCGGGAATATCGCCGCTGTCGAGTGACCAGATAGAACATTATCAATGACTTGCTTCTGTCCGTTTCTCAGTGAATCGAATCCGAATACTTGTTTTAGCTTCTGCTCAATCATTTGTGTTCTACCTGAATTAATAAGTGTTGTCTTGATGCTAAAGCGAGCGCTGATTGACGATAGCGTAGCTTAAGGTATCAAATCTCTTGCACCTGATTGTACCTAATTCTATTCTGTAGCTCCTATAGAAAAGCACCCCAATAGTATGAATAAGTCTGAGCTCCGCCAAATAATCTTAGAGCAACTTGAATCCCGATTACGTATCGCGCAGTCTGCTACACAGCGTGCCATTGATGCTGCGACTGATGAAGAGACAGTTCCTGAACACAAGTACGACACGTTGGCGTTGGAAGCCTCGTACCTTGCTCACGGACAAGCGGTGAGAGTGCAAGAGTGCGAAGAGGATATTCAGTGTTACCGAAACCTAGTTTTACGGGATAGTGAGAAAGTGACAGTGAGTAGCTACGTTGTGGTGATTGACGAGCATGACCAATATAAGCATTTTTTCATGGGGCCAAGAGTCGGTGGGCTTTCTGTTACCTGGAACGGTAATGAAGTATCTATTGTGACTGCGAATGCACCGTTTGGTCGGGCTCTTATGGGGAAAGAAGTCGGCGACGAGGTTGAGTTTAGCGTCGCTGATAAACCGTTTTGTTACGAAGTGGTTTCTATTGATTGAGGTCCGAGCGAATTGATATAAAACCTTGCCCTGACAAAGAAGCATAAACTCGGGGTATAGTAATCTGGCAGATTGATGAGAGGATGTTATGAAAAGCAATGTATTTATGAAAAACAGTGTATTAATTGCATCGTTAACAGCGGCGATCTCTGTTGTGAGCCTGCCAACGTTTGCAGCTCAATGTCGAGTTGATTTGAAGAATGAGTTGCGAATCGATGACCAAAAAGTCGAAATTCATCAGGTAAATGGTGATACCGCCGTGTTCGATGATAATAACGATCTCTATATTCATGGCGAGAAAGTTGAGCTTGATGCTGACCAACAAGCGGCGATTGAAAAATATCGTGAGAGTATGAGTGAGTACATACCACGAGCTAAGCAGATGGCAAGCGAAAGTCTCGCATTAGCCAATGATGTGATTGATGATATTGCTGTTAGTTTAGACTCTCCAGAATCGTTTGATAACGTAAAAGAGTCGATGAAAACGTTTTTCGCAGACCTAGAAGCCCGTTACTACAAAGATGGCGAGCTGGTTTTGCCTGCAGACAGCTTTGAGTCGATGGCCAATGGTTGGTCTGAAGACTTCGAAAAAGCTAAAGAGATCTTTAACCAAGAGTTTATCTCTAGTGCTTTTAATGCCATGTCAGAAAAGATGAAGCAAGAAGGTGGACTCAACCTGACGGAATTGACGGACAGCATGGCTGAACTCAAGCTGAAAGTTGAAGAGCGAATGAAGCAGCACGCCAAGCAGATGGAAGAAGAAAGCGCAGAGTTCTGTGATTCTCTTGATGAGATGGCAGAACAAGAGCAAGAACTGCATGAAATCATTCCGAACCTAAAAGATTATCAAGTATTCACGATTTAATTCGAGTCTAATGATGAATAGCAAGAGCACCAGTTGGTGCTCTTTTTGTTTATAGCATTTGCCCAACGGATCAGTATCTGATTTGATGATGGTGTAGACTGATAATCCTTATATATCTGCTTGTGAAAAATTATCTAACTGGAATTTTGTTAATTTTGTGGTTCTAAATGGCGCATTGATTGTAAAAATTAGAGAATTGTTCATTTACTGGTTGTGTCTATCATTGCTTTTTATTACTGTACTTCTCAACTAGTTCACTGATTCTTTGTGCGAGCAATATGGAACAACAATCTTCTTCTTCAAGAGAGCTGTTTAGTTCTCGTTTAGGCTTTATTTTAGCTGCGGCTGGTGCTGCTGTTGGCTTGGGTAACATTTGGGGTTTTCCAACTCAGGTAGCGAGTAATGGCGGTGGTGCCTTTCTACTTGTTTACCTAATCATGATTTTCGTGGTTGCGTTCCCTATGCTGGTGGTTGAAATGGCGATTGGTCGTCATGGTCAAGCCAACCCAGTTGATAGTATGCGTTCACTAACGGCTAGCCCGCTAGGCAAAAAAGTCGGTGAATTTGTTGGTTGGATTGGATTAAGTGTCCCAAGTGCCGTACTGGCGTTTTACAGCATTGTTGGTGGTTGGTTAATCTGCTTCCTAATTGGTGCTGTCGCTGATCTTATTGGTCTAGAGGCTGCTGCTGATTGGTTTAAAGGCTTCAGCGTTGAGCGTAATGTATTTGGTACTGTAGCGTTCTACGTACTGACCATTCTTATTGTTCAGGGCGGTGTTAAACAAGGTATCGAGAAGTGGTCGACGCGTTTAATGCCAGCACTGTTTGTTTTGTTCGGTTTATTGTTCGTGTACATCATGACTCAAGCTGGCGCAATAGAAGGCTTGAAGCATTACCTAGTTCCTGATTTTGAAAAGGTGTGGGATAGAAAGCTGATTCTAGCGGCGATGGGACAAGGCTTCTTCTCGCTAACGATTGGTGGCTGTTCAATGTTGGTTTATGGATCTTACTTAAGTAAGAAAGAGAACCTGCCAAAAATGGCGATGAACGTGACGCTGGTTGATACCGCAGTGGCTTTTATTGCCGGTTTAGTGGTAATGCCTGCAATGTTTGTTGCGATGCAAAAAGGCGTTCAAATCTATGCAGAAGATGGCTCGCTGTTAAGCTCTGACACGCTAGTATTCACGGTTCTACCTTTGATGTTTGATAGCTTAGGTGTGCTTGGTCAGATATTCGCAATTGTTTTCTTCTTGTTGCTAACCATTGCCGCGCTGACTTCTTCTATCTCAATGTTAGAAGGCCCGGTAGCGTTAGTGAGCGAGCGTTTTAATACTAGACGCACGCCAACAAGTTGGGTGATTGGTGGTGCAATCGCACTGTTCAGTGTGGTAATTGTTTACAACTTTGCTGCGATGTTTGGCATGGTGGCGATGATAGCGACACAGTACCTACAGCCAATTGCTGCATTGATGTTCTGCCTGTTTGGTGGATGGGTGTGGAGCCGAGCGTCAAAAGTAAAAGAGCTTGAACAAGGCTGCCCTGATTTTCAACTTGGCTGGTTTGGTAAGGTTTGGCCGATGTATGTGAAGTTCGTGTGCCCAATCTTAGTGGCAACGGTAATCTGGGCTTCTTTCGGCTAATTAGCCATTATTGTTCACTTGTCTATCGTCTAGACATCTGAATTTAACAAAGCCGCTCTCATTGAGCGGCTTTGTTGTTTTTGTGTAGAACAAGTTTGCTTTACTCTATAGAAAAAAGGCGCTGAACCGTTAGTTCAGCGCCTTTTCAATCTTGGTTTAAGCAATCAAGGTTACTTGATTTCCATACCTTGTGCTTGCAAGTCTGCATGGTAAGAAGAACGTACAAACGGACCACATGCTGCGTGAGTGAAGCCTAGCTCTAGAGCAATCTCTTTCAGCTCGTCGAACTCTGAAGGCGGCACGTAGCGTTCTACTGGTAAATGGTGACGGCTTGGCGCTAGGTATTGACCAAGAGTCAGCATAGTTACGCCGTGCTCACGAAGGTCTTTCAATACTTGAATGATCTCTTCTTTAGTTTCACCAAGACCCATCATAACGCCAGATTTTGTTGGGATGTCTGGGTGCTGCTCTTTAAACTTCTTCAGTAGATCAAGAGACCATTTGTAGTTCGCACCTGGGCGCGCTTTACGGTATAGGCGTGGCGCTGTCTCAAGGTTGTGGTTGAAAACATCTGGTGGATTGTCTTTCAGTAGCTCAAGTGCAACGTCCATACGACCGCGGAAGTCTGGAACCAGTGTTTCGATACGAATATTTGGGTTGAGCTCACGGATCTCACGGTTACAGTCAGCGAAGTGCTGAGCACCACCGTCACGCAAGTCATCGCGGTCAACTGAAGTGATTACTACATACTTCAGTTTCATGTCTTGAATTGTTTTCGCCAGTTTCTTCGGCTCTTCTGCTTCAGGAGCAACAGGACGACCATGGGCAACATCACAGAACGGGCAGCGACGAGTACAGATAGCGCCAAGAATCATAAACGTTGCCGTACCGTGGTTGAAACACTCGGCTAGGTTAGGGCAAGACGCTTCTTCACAAACTGAGTGCAGGTTGTTTTTGCGCATTGCTGATTTGATTTCTTGAATACGATGGCTGTCTGAAGGAAGTTTAATCTTCATCCATTCAGGCTTACGTAGAACTTGTTTCTGTTCAGCAGGCATATTCTTTACGGGAATTAATGCCATTTTGTCAGCGTCACGATATTTAACGCCTTTTTCCATTTGGATTGGTTTGCTCATGATTTTATGCTTCTGCTGTAATGTTACTGGTGGCTTGAATGTCTACTTGGTCATAGCCGAGCAGCTCTACGAGCTCTTGTATTAACTGTTGCTCAACGTTCTCTAATTCACTTGGTCCGCCTAGTTGGCTTACCTGTGCCATCTCCATACCTTGGTAGCCGCATGGGTTAATGCGTAGGAATGGGGACAGGTCCATATCGACGTTCAGTGCTAGCCCATGGAATGAGCAGCCACGCCGAATTCGTAATCCGAGTGAACAGATTTTCTTGCCATCGACGTAAACACCAGGAGCGTCAGGTCGGGCAGCTGAATCTATATTGTAAGCTTTCAGAGTGTTGATTACGAGGTTCTCGATATGAGTAACCAAATCGCGTACTCCGAACTTCTTGCGGCGGATGTTAATCAGAAAGTAAGCCACTAACTGACCTGGGCCGTGGTAAGTCACTTGGCCACCGCGATCGCTTTGTATCACAGGGATATCGCCAGCATTTAATACATGCTCAGCTTTGCCTGCTTGTCCTTGAGTGAAGACAGGGTTGTGTTCAACCAACCATACTTGGTCTACGTCTTCTTCTGTGCGTTCGTCTGTGAACTTATGCATGGCTTTCCATACAGGTTCGTAATCCTGACGGCCTAATTTTTTTACGATTAGCTTGTTTTGCAAAGCGGCACTCCCTCAAGGATTAATAAAGTGAACGCATTATAAACGCGAAACATGATTCTAACTACAGACGGACTGCAAGGTTTTTCAACTTTCTTCGTATTTATTGAAAATTAAGTTGAATGAATTTGACCACGATAGGATGCTTTAAACAAAAACAGCGGCAATAAGCCGCTGTTTTCCATGCGCAATCGAAGATTACAGAACCATACGAACGATTTCGATCTCGCCTAGTTCTTTGTATAGTGTTTCTACCTGCTCAATTGAAGTCGCAGTGATATTGATAGAAACAGAGTGGTAGTTACCCTTTGCACTTGGTTTTAGTGTTGGGCTGTAGTCACCAGGAGCATGACGCTGGATCACTTCTAGCACTAGTTCAGTCAGTTCTGGCTTAGCGTGGCCCATTACTTTGTAAGTGAATGAACAAGGGAACTCTAAGAGGTCTTTTAGTTTTGCATCAGAATTGATGTTCATGATTAGCTCCAAAAGGCTAGACTCTCGCAAATTGGCGGAAGTCGATAAAAAGCGTGTTCGGTCAGTAGACTCGAGTAATAAGGCGGAATATTACGTGTAAATATCACTGAACTCAAGATCAACAAAAGCCGCACATGGCGGCTTTTGTTTCGCTAAAGAGTAAATAATGAACTTACTCATTAGGTTAGCTTTCCAACAAGCTAAGGTTTCGTTTAGAGCAAAACCTTGGACTTACTTAGAATAAGCCTTTGAATAGCAGTACTAGGTAATCCCATAGGCGGCTAAATAGGCTGCCTTGCTCTACGTCTTCAAGTGCTAGTAGTGGGTATTCCGCAACATCTTCACCATCAACTTGGTAGAAAAGTTTACCAACAACATCACCTTTGCTGATTGGTGCTTCTAGCTCTTTCTCAAGTACAAAGCTTGCTTTAAGGTCTTTAGCTTGGCCACGAGGTAGAGTTACGAAAGTATCTTCGTCGACACCTAGAGCAACTGTGTCTTTGCTACCCATCCAGATTTTTTCTTCTACGAAAGTCTCACCAGCGGTGTGTGGTGCCACTGTCTCGAAGAAGCGGAAGCCGTAGCTAAGCAGCTTTTTGCTTTCTGTTTTACGAGCGTTCGCATTTTTAGTACCCATCACAACCGCAACTAGGCGCATTTTGCCTTCTGTTGCTGAGCTTACTAGGCTGTAACCTGCATTGCTTGTGTGGCCTGTTTTAATGCCATCAACGTTCATGCTCTTATCCCACAACAGACCATTACGGTTGTACTGAGTGATGCCGTTGTAAGTGAATTTTTTCTGTGAGTAGATACGGTACTCATCAGGAACATCACGAATTAGCGCCTGACCAAGCAGTGCCATATCGTAAGGCGTTGAGTATAGGTTTGGGTTGTCTAGGCCGTGCACGTTAGCAAAGTGCGTGTCTTTCATGCCGATCGAGCTTGCCCATGCGTTCATTAGGTCAACGAATGCGTCTTCTGAACCTGCAATGTGCTCAGCCATTGCAACACAAGCATCGTTACCTGATTGAATGATGATACCGCGGTTCAGTTCTTCAACTTTCACCGTTGTGCCAACTTCAACGAACATTTTAGATGAGTCTGGGAAGTTTTTAGCCCAAGCATTTTCACTGATTACAACATCGTCGTTTAGGTTGATGTTACCACGCTCAAGTTCTTGACCGATTACGTAGCTCGTCATCATCTTGGTTAAACTTGCTGGAGAAAGTTGAGTATTCATCTCTTTCTCTGCTAGTACTTTGCCTGAATGGTAATCCATCAGAACAAAACCTTTAGCGGCGATTTGTGGTGCATCAGGAACAACAATTGGAGCAGCGAATGACGATGTAGCTATTGTTGCTGAAAGCGCAACAGAAGTAGCAAAAATCGTTTTAACAAGTTTATTAGATTTAATCATTTTGAATGCAATTATTTGGTGAACTATTCATATCTTACCAGAATCACTCTGTCACACCAGAGCGCTGATTACCAGAGGTTACTATCAGATTAATTAGCGAGTTAGCGAGTACTTCTTGATATAAGCAGAAGGGTAACCCATCAGCTTAACCTGTTCTAATTTCTCTTGAGTCAGAGCATAGTCATGAAATGGCCCAAGCATTAGTCTGTATTGACCATCATTTGGCTGCAAGAAGCTTGCTACTGCTAGCTTTTCGCTGAGATCTTTGGCTAACTTCTCCGTTCTGTCTTCATGTTGCGATGTTGCGACTTGAATAATAAATTGTGGCAAAGCTGCCTTTTTCTTAGCGTCAGTTGGCATCGCCACTTTGATTACTTCAATTTCAACATTTGCAGTGCCAGTCCTTAAGACATCAAGCTTGTAAGCTGCCGCATAACTGAGGTCAATGATTCGGCCTTCATGGAATGGGCCGCGATCATTAATACGCACAATCGTTGTTTTGTTGTTGTCGGTATTAGTGACTTTGACATAGCTCGGAATAGGTAATGTTTTGTGTGCCGCCGACATCGAATACATGTCGTAAATCTCGCCGTTAGACGTCAAATGACCATGAAATTTTTTGCCATACCAAGACGCTTTGCCTTTCTCGGTGAAGCCTTCGGTTTCTTTTATGATTTTGTAATCTTCACCACGCAGAGTGTAGTCACTGTTACCACCTAGGCTGTAAGGTTCATATTGAGGATGTGCGTCCTCTAGATGCTCGACCGAGATAGGGGCATCAGGCGCGATATCTGAATCGATATCGTAGCGACCAGTTGGTTTCTGAGAAGCACAGCCATTGATTAAGATCGCTAAACCCAGAATTGAGACTATTTTTTTGATTGGCAGCTCATCAACCAAGGATGCTTTTTTTGAAAACGTTGTAATAGACATCGATTAGGTCGCCTTTGAGAATGCTTTTCTATGTGTGTGGATCGACATTAAAATACCAAAACCAGCCATTAGGGTAACCATAGAGGTACCGCCATAGCTCACTAAAGGAAGAGGTACACCTACAACCGGTAGAATGCCACTTACCATGCCAATATTTACAAAAATATAAACGAAGAAGCTCAGTACAATACTGCCGCCCATCATTCGACCAAAGGCCGTCTGCGCTTGGCTTGCTAAGTACAAGCCACGTCCAATAATGAATAGGTAGATCGCAAGTAAGAACAAGATACCTATCATGCCCCATTCTTCAGCGATAACCGCAAAGATGAAGTCAGTATGGCGCTCTGGAATGAACTCTAGTTGAGATTGAGTCCCTTGTAGCCAGCCTTTCCCTGATATACCACCTGAACCTATCGCAATCTTACTTTGAATGATGTGGTAACCCGCACCTAATGGATCTGATTCAGGATCAAAAAGGGTTCTAACACGTACCTTTTGGTATTCACGCATTAAGAAGAACCACAGAATTGGGATAAATGCGCCTAAGGCGACAGCTGCACTGGCAATGATCTTCCAGCTAATACCCGCTAGGAATATCACGAAGATACCCGATGCCGCGATAAGGATAGAGGTGCCTAAATCGGGCTGCTTAGCGATCAGAATGGTTGGTACAAATACCATAACCAGCGAGATTGCCAAGGTTTGGAATGTCGGTGGTAGTGAACGCTTACCAATAAACCTCGCTAGCATCAAAGGCACGGCGAGCTTTAAGAGCTCTGAGGGCTGGAATCGAACAAAACCAAAATTCAGCCAACGCTGTGCACCTTTAGAGGCTTCGCCAAAGAAGAGTACGCCTAATAGCAGAATAACGCCGCCAGCGAATAGCACTGGGGCTAGAGTCTCGTAGGTACGTGGTGATATCTGAGCTAAGAAAATCATTACGCCCAAAGACAGTGCCATACGCATCGCCTGGCGATCCATCATCGCTAAGCTCTGTCCACTCGCGCTGTACATGATTAATAAGGCAAAGCCCATTAAAACTAGAATGCCGAGTAAGAGTGGCAGATCGATATGGAGCCTTTCAAATAAGGCTCTGTTTCGTCCTGTTGAAGGATCAAGTTTCATTATTTTATTGGCTCGCTTTGATAATCTTCTGCAAGGATAATGTGGTCTAGAATTCGTCTTACTACTGGGCCGCCATTCGATGAACCACCGCCAGCATTTTCGAGAACGATAGTGACAACGGCCTCTGGATCTTCAAGCGGTGCATAGCCAGTAAACAATGCGTGGTCACGTAGGTGCTCAGCGATTTCATCGGCGTTGTACTCTTCATCTTCTTTCAGACCAAAGACTTGTGCTGTACCTGATTTACCTGCGGTAACGTAAGACATATTTTGGAATGAGCGTCTTGCCGTTCCTTTTTTACCGTGGTTAGCCAGCTTCATGCCTTCTTGAGCGATATCCCAGTATTTCTTCTTAACGCCTGTTAGTGGCGGGTAAGTTTCAATATCTGACATCACTTGCTCGTCGAATGGGTGACCGTTTTCAATGGTGGCACGCAATAGGTGAGGTGCTGTTACCTCGCCCTTATTGACCAGCACAGAGGTCGCTTTTGCAATCTGCATTGGTGTGGCTGTCCAGTAGCCTTGACCGATACCTACAGGGATAGTGTCACCTTGGTACCAAGGTACACGGTGCCTGGCCATTTTCCAGTCTCGGGTTGGCATGTTGGCTTTGCTTTCTTCGTAAATATCTATACCCGTGTAATCACCAAATCCAAACATCATCATCCATTTGGATATGCGGTCTATACCTAGGTCATACGCGATCTGGTAGAAGAAAGTGTCGACCGACTCTTCAATGGCTTTGACGATATCGACTTTACCGTGTCCCCAACGTAACCAATCTCGGAATGGTCGAGTTTTAGAGTTCGGGATCTTCCAATAGCCAGGGTCGTTACGCGTGGTATTTGGCGTAATGACACCTTCTTGTAAAGCGGCAACGGCCATAAACGGTTTGATTGTTGATGCTGGTGGATAGATACCAAGTGTGGTTCGGTTTACTAGAGGACGATTTTTGTCCTGAAGCAGCGCGTTATATCCTTTAGAGGAAATACCATGCACGAACGCATTCGGGTCATAGCTTGGGCTTGAAACCATCGCTAATACGCCGTTATCTTTTGGATCCAATACAACTGCTGAGCCACGGCGTCCATCGAGTAGCTTGTGAACGTAAAGCTGAAGGTTGATATCTAGGTTCAATACAATATCTTTACCCGGAACAGAAGGAACAAACTTTAGCGTGCGAATAACACGTCCACGGCTGTTTACTTCAACTTCTTGATAGCCGGCTGTGCCGTGTAGCAAATCTTCGTAATAGCGCTCAATACCTAGCTTACCAATATCACGGGTTGCTTGGTAATTGGCGTCTTTTTCTTCTCGCACCAATCGCTGCATGTCACGGTCGTTGATACGAGAGACATAACCGATAACGTGGGTAAGCACATCACCGTACGGGTAAAAGCGCTTTAAGGTACCTGTAACTTCAACACCTGGGAATTTGTGTTGATTTACCGAGAATACAGCTACCTGTTCTTCTGTCAGCTGATTAAGAATGGGTACTGATTTAAAGCGTCGTGAATTACGGCGCTCACGGTTAAATCGTTCAATACGCTCTGGTGGGATCTCAATTAACTCTTGTAGACGGACAAGTGTATCGTCCATATCTTTGATTTTTTCGGGGGTGATTTCTAGGTTGAAAACCGGACGGTTCTCGGCAAGAAGTACACCGTTTCGATCGTAAATCAAACCACGGTTTGGTGCGATTGGCACCACTTTAATACGGTTGTCGTTAGAGCGAGTTTTATAGTCTTGATATTGATTGACCTGAATGTTGTACAGGTTAACAACCAACAATGACATCATGACTATGATGCCTGCAAACGCAACAAAAGCACGACTAGTAAATAGTCGTGCTTCTGCTTTGTAATCACGGATTTGGCTACGTTTACGTAACATTAACGCTTATTCTCGATGATAAGGGTGGTTAGCAGTGATGCTCCAAGCTCGATACAAGCTTTCAGCCATGATAACGCGTACTAATGGGTGAGGGAGAGTAAGCGCAGACAGAGACCAACTTTGGTCTGCAGCCGCTTTACATGCAGGTGCTAATCCTTCAGGCCCGCCAATCAGGATAGAAACATCACGTCCATCCAACTTCCAGCTTTCCAATTGCTCAGCAAGTTGTGGTGTGTCCCATTTTCTTCCTGGGATATCTAGAGTCACAATTCGGTTGCCTTTTGGCACCGCAGCCAACATGGCTTCGCCTTCTTTCTGAAGAATACGAGCGATATCAGCGTTCTTACCACGCTTACCTGCCGTGATTTCAACGAGTTCTAACGGCATGTCGTGAGGGAAGCGGCGTTTATATTCGTTAAACCCTTCTTCAACCCACTTCGGCATTTTCGTGCCAACCGCGATTAACTGGATCTTCAACGTTTAGCCCCAAAGTTTTTCTAGTTGGTACAGTTCACGATGCTCTTCTTGCATAACGTGAAGCATGCTTGTACCCATATCTAGTACAACCCATTCGCCTTCTTGCTGGCCGTCCATACCAAGTGGTTCAAGACCGGCTTTCTTTACTTCGTCAGCAACATGCTGAGCAATTGAAGCTACGTGGCGCTTAGAAGTACCAGTACAAACGATCATGTAATCCGTCACACTTGATTTGCCTTCTACATCGATGGTCACAATAGATTCTGCTTTCATGTCGTCAGCTTTGTCTGCAAGAAAGTCTTTTAGTTCTTCACGTAACACTGGGTGTTCCTTAAATCTGAATTTGGTTCTACTAAGATCATAACACGCTTTTATGCGTGAGATGGTATTGAAGCTGAAGGGATACAAAACTCAACGCTCAACTGATGGATTAGTGGCCAAGGCGACTGCTCATACTGCGTTTTTGTTATCAATTCTGCTTGGGTCAGCAACGCAAACAGTGAGTGTAATTGAGAAATTGAAACTCTTGTTAGCGCGGCGTTATAAAGCGGCTTTTTCGATTGCCAGATACGATGTCTTTCGAAAACCTGACCGATCGGCATGAGTTTCATTTGTTGTTGCATTTGTAGTAGCAACGCAAGCTCTCTTTGCACGCTTCGCAGCAGAATAACTGGTTCGACACCCTCAGCTTCGAGTTGTCTTAGGATTCTCTGTGCTCGATTCCCTTTCCCTGCCAATAGGGCATCACTCCAATGGAATGGAGTGAAGTGGTTGTGTCGGCTCAGTGACTCTTCTAAGCGTACTAAGGTTAGCTTTCCATCTGGATACTGAAGCGCCAGCTTTTCGAGGCTTTGTGTGAGTGCAAACAGATTGCCTTCATGCCACTGCGCCAGCATTTGAATAGCTTCAGGGTCTGGTGATAACCCGACTTGACGACAGCGTGCTTGAACAAACTGAGGTAGCCTGCTGACATCAGGTGTCAGGCAACTTACCCAATGTCCCTGGCTAGAGAGCGATTTAAACCACTTAGCGTTTTCTTGGGCTTTTGTCAGTTTGGTGCCAACAAGAATTAGCAAGATATCGCTGTGGATATGCTCAGAGATAGCCAACAGTTCTTTGGCTATTGCGGCATTCACGCCTGACTCTGGTAGTTCAAGCTCAATGATTTGACGGCTAGAAAACAGGCTTAGCGCTTGAGTACAGTCATAGACTTGGTTCCAGTCCATACTATTATCAATCGCAAAGCGGTGACGTTCCTCGAAACCTTGTTGTTTAGCCGCTTTTTGAATCGCTTCTCGGCTTTCTTGCAATAGCAGTGGTTCATTACCAAAGATCAGGTAAACATTGCTCAGCTGTTTAGCAAGTTGTTCTGGTAAGCGGTCAGCAAAAATACGCATCAAATCAACCTATTATTGAGCAGATTCGCTGAGCTCTGGTTGCTGTTCTGTGCTTGGTTCGATTTCAACGTCGTCAATCTCAACATTCTTGATGTTGTATTGCTTTTCAAGCTCTTTAACTTGAACGTGTTCTAGTGCTTCTAGGTCCATACTGTCTGCAGCGATGTTCGCTTTTAGTCGAGCCATTTGACGTAGGATTTGGCTTGTTGCCAGCTTACGCATCTCATCTTCAATCATGTCGCGTTCAACCGATTTTGCAAGAGCTGTTAATGGGTTATCTAGGTAGCTGCGGGTAACACTGGTTGAGAACGTTTTTGAGCCAAGATCTGGAATCGTTACACGGTATGAAGCGTAGAACGTGAGCTCAATTTCTGCGGCACGAGTATTCTGGTATAGCGATAAAGTACGCTCACTAACACTCTCGCTAATGATATGCAGGTTAGGGGTATTTTCTGCTGGTGGCACAATTTCTACATCATTCATACGCAGTTGGCCTTTCATCATACGTGTAAACGTACTGTATTGGTCGTAACTGGTTACCGAAATCTTGTTGAGTTCTTCTGGTACCGAGTAGTCACCACGCAGGTGAAAACCACAGGCACTAAGTAGGCTTACGGTTAGAACAACAATAGTAACTTTCAATGAAGATAGTGAAATCAGGCGCATTATTTGATGGCTCTCATGAAGGTAGAATACTTATTTAAAGGCTTTAGTTTGTTGGCGTGAGGTTAGTCACTGAAAGTAAAGCGTTTAAATAAGTAGACAGGGCAATGTCATTACCCTGTCTAGAGACTGCAAAAAACGAATTAAGTTCGCTTTAGTCTACAAAGATTAGTTAGCAACGATGTTTAGAAGCTTACCAGGTACGAAGATAACTTTACGGATCGTTAAGCCATCTAGGAACTTCTTCGCGTTCTCATCGTTCAGACCAAGCTCACGAACCTGCTCTTCTGTTGCATCAGCTGCCACAGTTAGCTTCGCACGCAGCTTACCGTTGATCATAACAACGATAGTCTTCTCGTCTTCAACCAGTGCTTTCTCATCGAAAGTCGGCCATGTTGCTGAGTCAACATCTGATTCACCAAGAGCAATCCACATTTCGTAAGAGATGTGAGGAGTCATTGGGTAAAGCATGCGAACCACTGCTTTCAGTGCTTCGTCAAGGATTGCACGATCTTGTGCAGATTCTTGAGGTGCTTTCGCCAGTTTGTTCATCAGTTCCATGATCGCAGCGATCGCCGTGTTGAACGTTTGACGACGGCCGATATCGTCCGTTACTTTCGAGATAGTCTTGTGAACATCACGACGAAGCGCTTTTTGGTCACCAGAAAGTGCTGCAACGTCAACAGATTCAGCTGCACCCTTAGAAGAGTGAGCGTGAACCAGTTTCCATACACGCTTAAGGAAACGGTTTGCACCTTCAACACCAGACTCTTGCCACTCAAGTGTCATATCTGCAGGAGAAGCGAACATCATGAATAGACGTACTGTGTCAGCACCGTACTTGTCTACCATCTCTTGTGGGTCGATACCGTTGTTTTTCGACTTAGACATCTTGATCATGCCTGAGTGAGCAACGTCACGGCCTTGGTTGTCTTTCGCAGACGTGATGCGGCCTTTACCGTCACGCTCTACAGCAACGTCAGTAGGTGCAACCCACTCTTTAGTGCCTTTCTCGTTTTCGTGGTAGAACGCATCTGCTAGTACCATGCCTTGACATAGTAGTTGCTTGAATGGTTCGTCAGACGTTACGTAACCAGCGTCACGTAGCAATTTGTGGAAGAAACGAGAGTACAGTAGGTGCATACAAGCGTGCTCGATACCCCCGATGTACTGGTCTACTGGTAGCCAGTAGTTCGCTTTTTCTGGATCTAGGATATCGTCAGCTTGTGGTGAACAGTAACGAGCGTAGTACCAAGAAGATTCCATGAACGTATCGAACGTGTCTGTTTCACGTAGAGCTGGTTCGCCGTTGAATGTTGTTTCTGCCCACGACTTGTCAGCCTTGATTGGGCTAGTCACACCATCCATTACCACATCTTCAGGAAGAATCACTGGTAGCTGGTCTGCTGGTACTGGGTGAACTTCACCATCTTCAGTCGTCACCATTGGGATTGGCGCCCCCCAGTAACGTTGACGAGATACACCCCAGTCACGTAGACGGAAGTTTACTGTTTTCTTACCTTTGCCTTCCGCTTCTAGCTTCGCAGCAATTGCGTCGAATGCTTCCTGGAAAGCAAGACCATCGAATTCACCAGAGTCGAACAGTACGCCTTTCTCGGTGTAAGCTGCTTCAGATACATCTAGCTCAGAACCATCTTCTGGCTTGATTACTGGAATGATATCGATGCCGTACTTAGTTGCGAACTCGTAGTCACGTTGATCGTGAGCTGGAACCGCCATTACCGCGCCTGTGCCGTAATCCATAAGTACGAAGTTTGCTACGTATACAGGAACAACACGACCGTTAAGAGGGTGGATAGCCGTTAGGCCAGTATCCATACCTTTCTTTTCCATCGTTGCCAGTTCAGCTTCAGCAACTTTGGTGTTGCGACACTCTTCAACGAATGCAGCAAGCTCAGGGTTGTTCTTAGACGCTTTCTCTGCAAGAGGGTGACCTGCAGCGATACCAACGTAAGACACACCCATTAGCGTATCAGGACGAGTTGTGTAAACTTCTAGCGGCGCTTCTTCACCGTTAACAGCGAAAGATAGCTCAACACCTTCAGAGCGACCGATCCAGTTGCGCTGCATGGTTTTAACCATTTCAGGCCAACCGTCAAGGTTGTCTAGGTCATCTAGTAGCTCTTGAGCGTACTCAGTGATCTTAATGAACCACTGTGGAATTTTCTTTTGCTCTACTGGAGTATCACAACGCCAGCAGCAACCATCTTCTACTTGCTCGTTTGCCAGTACAGTTTGGTCGTTTGGACACCAGTTAACAGAAGATGTCTTCTTGTATACTAGGCCTTTTTCGTAAAGCTTAGTGAAGAACTCTTGTTCCCAGCGGTAGTATTCAGGTGTACATGTTGCGAATTCACGATTCCAGTCGTAACCAAAGCCAAGAAGCTTAAGCTGGTTTTTCATGTATTCGATGTTTTCGTAAGTCCATGGCGCAGGCGCTGTGTTGTTTTTTACAGCTGCATTTTCTGCTGGTAGGCCGAATGCATCCCAACCAATTGGCTGCATTACGTTTTTGCCTTGTAGACGTTGGAAACGAGATACCACATCACCGATGGTGTAGTTACGCACGTGACCCATGTGCAGTCGGCCACTTGGGTACGGGAACATAGAAAGACAGTAGAATTTTTCTTTGTTTGGGTCTTCACTTACAACGAAAGTTTCGCTGTTATCCCAGTGTTGTTGAACCTTTTGTTCAATCTCTTGCGGGTTATATTGTTCTTGCATCGATGGTATCCGGTTATCTTGGAATTTGTGAGTTCGGTTAGAACAGAATCTTACAGATCGTCATAGAATACCTAAAGGAGCTTAGTACAACAATAGTTATACCCTTCATACTTGCAGTTGCTGACTCGTAGATGGCGTAATTTTCACTGAATTTCGCAGGGCAACTATACTTAAGAGTATGAATTGCATTTGTTTGTAAGCGAGAGTGCATAGCAGCGCTTCGTTTACTCACTATAACGTTGGTTATCTTAAGGAGGTTGTTATGCCGAAGAAAAAAGCACTCTATGAAGAAGTGGTTGAAGAGGTTATCGAAACGCTGAAGCATAGTCCTGAAGAGCTCAACAACAAAATCGAAACATCAGGCAAATATGCGAAAGCCGCCAATGACATGACCAAAGATGAGCTGTCGCTGATCTCGGCCTACGTGAAGTCAGACTTGAAAGAGTTTTCTGAGAGCTACGAAGAGAGCAAAAGCGGTCCATTTTATCTGATGATTGCAGACTCTATTTGGCAGGGGCTTCTAGATATTACCGATCGCACCAAAGTCGAGTGGGTCGAGCTATTCCAAGATTTAGAGCACCAAGGCTTATATCAAGCTGGCGAAGTGATTGGTTTGGGTACACTTGTCTGTGATGAGTGTGGTCATCAAACTGAATATAACCATCCAACGACCATCATTCCATGTATCAAGTGCGGCTCGAAAGGGTTTAGTCGCAAAGCATTAAAGCCGTAAATCTCCCCATATACGGCATAAACACAAAGGGTTGACCAAACGGCCAACCCTTCAAGTTATTTCATGTCGAATCTAGTTCTTTGGTTTTCTCACAACCCAGCCAATTACCAAGCTTAGTAGCACCCAAATATACAATGGCCAAGTACCGACCGCGCGGTAAGGGGTTTGCCCATCTGTTGAAACAAGCTCGGCTTTCAGAACTGCCGTTTCAAACTGAGGTATTTGCTTGATGATATTGCCTTTGTAGTCCGTCACCGCTGTCACACCGTTGTTGGTTGAGCGAATTAGCGGCTTACCAAGCTCTAAGGCACGCATTTGCGCGATTTCCATATGTTGTAATGGACCAATTGAACGGCCAAACCACGCATCGTTAGAGAGCGTTAGAATAAAGTCCGTATCGTCTGTCACATTCTGTCTTACTTGATCATTAAAGATGATCTCATAACACAGAGCTGGCGCTAGATGACGACCGTTAGCAACAATGTTTGGCTGGATGAAATCGCCACGACTGAACGATGACATTGGCAAGTTAAAGAACGGTGCTAATGGACGCAATATATCTTCAAAGGGTACAAACTCACCAAATGGTAATAGGTGATGTTTGTGGTAGCGCTCGTCTGGGTCATAGCTGTATTCACCATATGGGTTAACACCAAGAGAAAGAATACTGTTGTAGTATTTCTTATCTTCAGACTGGTTCAGTACACCTGTGATGATGGAACTGTTGTTCATCTTAGCTGCGCTATCTAAGTTACGTAGGAAAGACGGTATCTCGACTTCAAAAGCAGGGATCGCGGCCTCTGGCCAGATGATGATATCTGCATCCCAGTTTTCCCTGCTTAGGTCAGTGTATTTCATCATAGTCGGCCAGCGGTGACTTGGCAGCCATTTGCTGTCCTGGTCGACATTACCTTGAATCAACACCACTGAGGTGGTTTTTTCAGGATTCGGTGTTACCCAATCGATGTTGCGAATACCAAAGCCAGTACTAAATACGACTGCAGGAATAACAGCGATGCTCCAGGCTCTGTTTATAACCGCATAAGCAAACGCTGATGCTGAAACGATAATGGCAAGAGTCACTAGCTCGACACCACCAATTGGTGCGAAAGAGCCTAAC
This sequence comes from Vibrio sp. 99K-1, assembly GCF_013114585.1. NCBI lineage: Bacteria > Pseudomonadati > Pseudomonadota > Gammaproteobacteria > Vibrionales > Vibrionaceae > Vibrio > Vibrio sp. 99K-1. The sequence goes on along the minus strand of NZ_VTXF01000007.1, from coordinate 7,542 downwards.
GGAGAGTCGATTTGGCTATAGCCCAACCACAGCCATGGGAAGCCTGTCATTACCCAGCCGCGTAGCCAATCACTGATCAACCATAGTGCCGGAGCGGCTAGGAAGAATCGGCTTAAATTATTAGTGGGGAAGAACTTATTTAAGCTCCAAGTAAAGAGCCCTGAGTATACGGCTAAATAGCCAACAAGGAGTGCCATCAAAAATAGGTTGGCTGCTAGTGGCATACCGCCAAAGCCGTCAATACTGACGTATACCCAGCTGATTCCTGTGGTGAACTGACCTAGGCCCCATGCATAACCAATCCAAAGCGCACTCTTAGGTGAACGATTGTGGATCAGTAGCAGTAATAAAGCTGGGCTGAGAATGGCAAGAGGCCATATTGAGTATGGAGCGAATGAGAGGGTGGTTATAGCGCCAACAAAAACGGCCGCAAGCGGCCGTAATAGGCGATGAATAAAAGCATTAGTCATCTAATTTCTGTCATCTCTTTAGAGAGAAGTGGTTATTCTTCGATAGTCGGAAGAGGCTGCTCGTCAGGAATGGTTACCTGTAGCTGAATCACGCGACGATTATCTGCTGATGTTATTTTGAAATGGTAGTTTTCGATTTCTACAATTTCGCCACGAACTGGCAGATGACCGAGTGCTGTCATAACCATGCCGCCTACTGTATCCACTTCATCATCACTGAAAGCAGTATCAAACGTGTTGTTGAACTCTTCAATGGTGGTTAAAGCTTTAACAGAGAAGGTATGCTTACTCAGCTTACGGATATCTAACTCTTCTTCATCGTCGAACTCGTCTTCAATTTCACCAACGATTTCTTCGAGGATATCTTCAATGGTTACTAGGCCAGAGACACCGCCAAACTCATCAACAACGATAGACATGTGGTAACGCTCTTCACGGAACTCCTTGAGTAGGCGATCAACACGCTTACTTTCAGGAACAACAACCGCAGGGCGAATCACTTGTTCGATATCAAATGGGGCACTGTCTGAACCCAAGTACTTAAGTAGGTCCTTCGCTAATAGAATGCCTTCAACATGGTCTTTATCTTCACTGATCACTGGGTAGCGAGAGTGTTGAGCATCAGTAATCAACGCAATCAATGTATCTAAATCATCGGTGCGTTCTACTGTAACCATTTGAGAGCGAGGTAGCATGATGTCGCGTACTCGCATCTCTGAAATCTCCATAACACCTTCGAGCATGTCGCGAGTGTCGTGGTCAATTAGGTCATTAATTTCTGAGTCGCGGATTACGTCTACGAGCTCTTGGCGGTCTTTTACCTCGCCTTGAAATAGTTGGCCTAGGCGTTCAAAGAAGGACTTTCTACTCGGACCTTCAGATTTTTTACTTCCCTCAGAAGTGGGGGGGTTACCTTCGTTCATGATTTCTCAAAAAATAACGCTATCAGAAGTGTGATAGCACACATCACAACTCAGATTCCTGAACATTACAGGTTCGATGAGTTATTGTTTCTCTGCAATCTACTTAACTAGAATCGATTTACTTTTCTAGAATATATGGGTCTTCAAACCCCATAGCTTGCATGATTTCTGTCTCGAGTGACTCCATCTCTTCAGCTTCATCATCTTCGATATGATCATAACCTAGCAGATGCAGACTGCCATGTACAACCATATGAGCCCAGTGTGCTAGCAGAGGCTTATTTTGCTCTTCTGCTTCTTTTTCGACAACTTGGCGACAGATAATGAGGTCACCTAGAAGATCTAACTCGATCCCAGGAGGAGCCTCGAATGGGAAAGATAGCACGTTAGTGGGCTTGTCTTTACCACGATATTCATGATTTAGCTGGTGGCTTTCCTCTGTATCTACGATACGGATAGTAAGCTCAGCGCTCTTTTGAAACTGAGGTATGGTCTTGTCCAACCAAAGCTGAATGTCCTGCTCTGTTGGAAGACCTTGCTCATTTTCGACCGCTAATTGTAGGTCTAGTTCAATAGACATCTATTTATCACCTTGTTCTGCAATCACAGAACTATTTTGTGTTGCTAATTGTGTCGTAACCGATTGCTGAGCCTCAAGAAGTTTTGCTTCACGCTCTTCACGTTTACGTTTCTCAAACTCTTTGCGCTCTTTCTGGTCTTTCGCTTCCCATTTCTCGTAAGCGTTAACAATACGAGCAACCACAGGGTGACGAACCACGTCTTCCGACATAAAGAAGTTGAAGCTGATGTCATCGACTTCACTTAGAACTTCGGTCGCATGACGCAAGCCTGATTTTGCACCGCGAGGTAAATCGATTTGAGTGATATCACCTGTGATCACCGCACGCGAGTTGAAGCCAATACGAGTCAGGAACATTTTCATCTGTTCAACAGTCGTGTTCTGGCTCTCATCAAGAATGATGAAGGCATCGTTCAGTGTACGACCACGCATGTACGCAAGAGGTGCAACCTCAATCACGTTACGCTCAATCAGTTTCTCAACACGTTCAAAGCCCAGCATTTCAAAAAGTGCATCGTAAAGTGGACGCAAGTATGGGTCTACTTTTTGGCTTAAGTCACCAGGCAGGAAACCTAACTTTTCACCCGCTTCAACCGCAGGACGCGTCAATAGAATGCGACGAATCTCTTGGCGCTCTAATGCGTCTACTGCAGCAGCGACAGCTAAATACGTTTTACCGGTACCAGCAGGACCTATACCAAAGGTGATGTCATGTGTCACCATGTTCATTAGGTATTGTGCTTGGTTTGGTGTGCGCGGCTTAATCACGCCTTTTTTGGTCTTAATGAACACTTCTTTGCCGTGTTCAATATCAGACTCTACATTCTGTTCTAAAACACCGGACTCTTTGATAGCCAGGTGAATTTGTTCTGGCTCGATATCTGGAATCGCGCCTTTGACCGGAGCAGATTCAACATACAGGCGCTTTACAATATCGAGTGCAGCAGCAGCCGTATGAGGCTTACCAACAATAGTGAAGAAGTTGCTGCGGTAGTTAATCTCGACACCTAAACGGCGCTCAAGGTGTTTGATGTTGTCATCGAATGGGCCACAAAGGCTTGCAAGGCGATGGTTATCTGCGGGTTCTAGATTGATTTCTAGGGTAACGATTTTATTGCTCAAATTAGCCTCTCATTTTGTGCCACCCACTCTTTTCAATAAACAAAGAGCAAGAAGCCCGATTGGGACCGGGCTTCTAGTGGCGATTTCCCTATTTCTAAGATGGTCACTTAGTTAGGTAATTTCAAGCTTTGTTGGTCAGCTTTTTGCTGAACCTAGATGTTTCGCTTATGGCGTAAATGTCGCTACACCTAGCTCGTCTTCGCGTTTTGTGTTCGCCATCATTTGAGTTGGCGAGATCACGCTGCGAAGATCCATGTCTTTCTCAGTACGCACTACTTCACCACGTAGTGAGTTAGCAAATACTTCTGTGATTTTCACGTCTACGAACTGGCCGATAAGATCAGCAGAACCTTCAAAGTTAACAACACGGCTGTTTTCAGTGCGAGCACGTAGCTCCATAAGGTTCTTCTTCGATGGACCTTCAACCAATACGCGTTGCTCTGTACCAAGCATTAGGCGCGAGTAGCGCATTGCTTGTGTATTGACCGTTTGTTGTAGTTCGTATAGGCGATCTTTCTTCTCTTGCTCAGGCACGTCACATGGGTAATCTGCTGCAGGTGTACCCGGACGAGGAGAGAAGATAAAGCTGAAGCTCATATCGAAATCAACGTCTTTGATCAATTTCATCGTGTCTTGGAAATCTTGGTTAGATTCACCAGGGAAACCAACGATAAAGTCAGAACTGATTTGAATGTCAGGACGCGCTTTACGAAGTTTACGAATAATTGACTTGTACTCGATAGCAGTATGAGGACGCTTCATCATCGTAAGGATACGGTCACTACCACTTTGTACTGGTAGGTGAAGGAAGCTTACAAGCTCAGGTGTATCTTCGTATACTGCGATGATGTCATCACCAAACTCAAGCGGGTGGCTTGTTGTGAAACGAATACGATCGATACCATCGATAGAAGCCACAAGACGAAGTAGCTCTGCGAATGTGCAGATATCACCTTCGTGAGTTGGACCACGGTATGCGTTTACGTTTTGACCTAGCAGGTTAACTTCACGTACACCTTGCTCTGCAAGTTGAGCAACTTCGAACAGTACATCGTCCATTGGACGGCTAACTTCTTCACCGCGAGTGTAAGGTACAACGCAGTAAGTACAGTACTTAGAACAGCCTTCCATGATAGAAACGAATGCCGTTGCACCTTCAGCACGAGGCTCAGGTAGGCTATCGAACTTTTCGATCTCAGGGAAAGAGATGTCCATCACTGGCGCTTCGTTAGATAGAGAAGATTTGATCATCTCTGGAAGACGGTGCAGTGTTTGAGGGCCAAAGATAACGTCTACGTATGGCGCACGTTGACGAATGTGGTCGCCTTCTTGAGTCGCTACACAGCCACCCACACCGATTACCACACCTTCTTTTTTATCTTTTAGCGTTTTCCAACGACCAAGCTGGTGGAATACTTTCTCTTGTGCTTTTTCACGGATAGAACAAGTATTCAGTAGTAGTACATCTGCTTCCTCAGGTACTTCAGTTAGCTCATAGCCATTTGCGGCATTTAGCAGGTCAGCCATTTTTGATGAATCGTATTCGTTCATCTGACAGCCCCAAGTTTTAATTAGCAGTTTCTTACTCATTTTTTGTTCGCTCGATCGTTAGTTTAATTTAAGGGAGCAAATCGCCCGGTATCTATCCGCGAGAGTTGATGGCCATAATTAGGTATTCATTTTATGGCTCACCCTAGCGGCAAGCGGCGTATTGTACTGGTTTCAAAACCGACTGACTAGTGGTCTGATAAAATCTCTTCGGAAGTGGTTTTTATTCTCGTTAACACTAGATGTAGCAAGGGGTAACCCATTTTTCAAATAAGGTTTTTGGTTACAAGTTCGTTGTGAAAACGTACAATCGAAAACAGTCAAAGAATCAAACTGATAAGTACAAAATATGAACAGTTACGATATTGTGGTCGTCGGTGGCGGCATGGTTGGTGCGGCAACAGCAAACGGTTTTGCTAAGCAAGGACTGAAGGTTGCTGTGATCGAAGGTTTTGCGCCCCAAGCATTTGATGAGTCGCAAGCGATGGATATTCGAGTGTCAGCGATTTCTCAGGCGTCAGTCGATTTACTTGACGATCTTGGTGCATGGCAGAACATAGCAGCAATGCGAGTTTGCTCTTACAAGCGCTTAGAGACTTGGGAACACCCAGAATGTCGTACTCGATTTGATGCTGCGTCTCTTGATTTACCGCGTTTAGGCTACATAGTTGAAAACCGACTAATTCAATTGGGCTTATGGTCTCAGTTTGATGCTTATGACAACTTAGACTTGTTGTGTCCCGAAAAGTTGGATTCTATCGAATTTGGTGAAAACAATATCGTTAAACTTCAATCTGGTATCGAGTTGTCAGCGAAATGGGTGGTTGGTGCCGATGGTGCGAATTCTGCGGTTAGACAGCAAGCGGGGATTGGTATCACTGCTTGGGACTACCGCCAGCATTGTATGCTTATTAATGTAGAAACTGAGCTTCCTCAGCAAGACATTACTTGGCAACAGTTTTTGCCGAGCGGTCCGCGTTCATTCCTCCCTTTATGTTCTGTTAGTTCAGGAGACCAGGAAGTCGGGCAGGGCTCGTTAGTTTGGTATGACTCGCCATCTCGCATTAAACAACTATCGGCAATGAGCCCAGACAAGCTCCGCAATGAAGTACTTGCTAACTTCCCTGCGGAGTTAGGGGACATCAAAGTACTCAACTCTGGTTCTTTCCCTCTTACTCGACGCCATGCGCAATCTTATTTTAAGAACAACTGCATTCTGGTTGGAGACTCAGCACACACGATTAATCCATTAGCAGGGCAGGGTGTTAATTTAGGCTTCAAAGATGTTGCAGCTCTATTGGATGTAACCAAAGAAAAAGGCGAGCTGAATCATTCTGTAGTAAGACGCTACGAGGTGATGAGAAGAGGTGACAACCTAGTGATGCAAAGCGGTATGGATTTCTTCTATAAGACGTTCAGTAATGATATTGGTCCACTTAAGTTTGTGCGTAATGCTGCGCTCAAGCTAGCAGAGAACTCAGGGCCGATTAAAACTCAAGTTTTGAAGTATGCTCTGGGCCTTTAATTGAGTATTACAGACACTTTATAAAGAGAAGGAGAGCGAATGCTCTCCTTTTTTGTATTCGACGATGTCTATCGCTGCTGTGTCACACAAACTGGCGCATCTAGCTCTAATGAGTAGCCTGTGTAAACCAGAGAGCCGTCTTCTGTATTTCGTTTGAATGACGTGATGTTGTTAGTGTGCTGGTTTGCGGCGATAAGCCATTCACCATCATGAGTAATATGAAAATCACGAGGGAAGTTGCCTTCAGAACTATAGTTATCAATAAAAATAGGCACTTTCGTTGTCGATTCGATTCTGAAGCAACTGATCATCGATTGATGTCGACAAGAGACATAGAGAAATTGCTCATCCGGCGATAGTTTTATTGCAGCCGTTGCTTCTCCTTTTTCCATATTTGGAAGTGCGTCGATCTCTTCGACAATACTCCATTTCCCAAGTGTTTTCTCCATCATCAGTATCGTTTCAGAGAGCTCACAGATTACATAGGCTTTATCTTCGTTTTTGTTGAAGATGAGATGACGAGGTCCATTACCCGCAGGGACTTTAATGGATTGCATTGGTTCGTCTAGAAACTCTTCCTGTTCTTCATCAAAGCAATAGAAATTGATTCGATCAGCGCCAAGGTCGACGGTGACAAATTGTGGTGAGTTTTGTAAGAACAGACTTTGATGAGCATGTGGAGCGGTCTGACGCTCTTTGTTTGGTCCTGACCCCACCATAGCTATTGTTTTAAGTCGTTTATCGATATTGCCATTGATACTTAAACTAAAAATATCGAATGAACCTGATGAGTATTGAGAAGTAATAGCAAACTTATGGCTAGGATCTATGGTGACATGACAAGGATGATCGCCAGAGATGGCACCTGAATTACTAGCGGTCTTTGAGCTAGCATTAGCGATATGAATCAACTGTGGCTGTTTGGGTTGGTCCACTTCAGACGCGGTATAGATACCAAGCTCGGTCGCTACGACAAAAGATGGGTTAGTACAATCTGTAATGAGTTCTAAAGGTAATAGTTGACCGTTTTCCAAGTCTAACTGAGCCTGATACACGCCTTGGCTTTTACTGGGAGTGTCTGTGTAGCAACCGATCGTTAAAGTGAGGTTTTTCATAAGGCGTCATACTCAATTAGAAAGTGGAGCAGACATTGTCTTATAAAAAAGTCATGAAGTGATTAAATAGGGAGAAATACTTGGTGACGGGGTTATCAGATTTACATATTCCAGATAAAACAAAACCCAGCTAAAAAGCTGGGTTCTATTTAATGATGGTGCGGTCGGAGAGACTTGAACTCTCACACCTCTCGGCGCCAGAACCTAAATCTGGTGCGTCTACCAATTCCGCCACGACCGCAGCAAATCTTTGTAGTCA
>NZ_VTXF01000060.1:0-1974 GCF_013114585.1 Vibrio sp. 99K-1 | reverse complement strand
GAATAAATGACTTATGCGTATCTAAGCCAATGAAAATTATGCTATCTTTACTCATGCTAGCCTCCAAATTTAGTTGTTTGACGCACTAATTATGGCTCTGGCTTAAAGCTAACCCACGATATTGGAGGCTAGCACCTTTCGTGGGGGTCATTATGTCTAGGTTTTTCCGCGGTCAAATGGAATTGAGGGGGTATCATGGATTATCAAACGAAGCTCCAATTTGCACATAAAGAGCTCAATGATAAAGGTGTTTGGAAGTCGAATTACAATCCACCAATAGCCAAGTTACTATGCAAAATTGGGCTAAACTTTCCGCCGCCTTATTATCAGACGTTCATGAATAATTGGATTATTTCAGCCATCACGTTCGCTCCGGTTTGGGGTGTTTTAAATTGGTCTGTGGTTTGGAGTCACGCAGATAAGCCTGTTCTCGAAGCTGTCTATATGTCTTTGATTGGTGGTGTTTTGTTTGGGCTAATCATGGCGACATTTTACTTTGTTAGACGAAAGCAGTTAAACCTGTCGGAGTGGGGTTCTTTGGGAGAATAGCCCCAAAACCTAACAAAGTATTTAAGAAGGATTCGCAACGCTTGGCGAATTTCGTTTAAATTCAGCTTTAGTGTTTAAGGTGGCTTGTCGAGGCAATGGTGTATGGCGTTGCTCACCACTTAACGCGGCGTTGATATGACCCCCATTGTCAATGTAGAACGTAGAAGTTTCTGCTCACACATTTCAGAGCCTTTGTTCATTTTGGGATAGTGTTACCGCATAGATGAAGCAAGTAATGTCGTCGGTTCTCATGCTGATATACGTGGATTGCTCACCGTTTGATGAGTAGAGCCTACCTTACTTGTTCCGTCGTAGCACCTGTCTTCAGTCTATGCTCGTGGTTCAATATAGCCGAAGCTATATTGCCGTCCTAACGCCGTCGGTGTTTGTGCCACTCCCGATGCTTAATCCAATGCGATAACACTAATTCTGTCTTCATGCCGGTAATCGAGCGATTCGTGTTTTAGGATCTACGTCGCTGATGACAACTTCACGCGCAATAGCCCAGATGTAAGCGATCATCTCTCTTGCGATGGCAACCACAACGACATTTCGGTGTTTACCTTTTTGCAGTAGCCGTTGGTAACGACGACATAACCTTTGTTGGGCTTGCCAAGCGATATCCACTATTTCTTTAGGCAGTCCTTCTTGCCTTAGTTGAAGTTCTACGGAGATGTTCGCTTTGTGCTTATAGGTATGTGCGCCTTCAACGAGCAACCGTCTAGCCCGACTGTTACCACATTTTGTCAGACTGCCACGGCGAGTTTTTCCTCCACTAGAGTTTTCTGTTGGAACAAGTCCAAGATAAGCCATAAGCTTTCTTGGATGGTCGAACCGCCGTAAGTCGCCTAGTTCAGCTATTGTTCCAAGTGCTACAAGTAACCTTACTCCACGCATAGCTTGAATGGCTTTTACCACTGGATAGTATCGCCAGTTTTTGACCTGATGAAGCAGTTCATTATCGAGTCGTTGAAGCCGTTGTATTCGTTCATTGATCGTAATGATCATCTCTTGTAATACGATTTGTTGACTATGATGAGGAAGAATGAGGTCAGTGAGCCACCGTAGATGCTTTTTAGACCAGTTATCATTCACCGTAGCTTGGATATTATTGCGAAGAAGGAAGCCTTTGAGTTGGAACTTTGCGTCTTTGAGATCTTTCATGGCCGTTTCTCTGGCACGTGATAAGTCTCGAATAGCTTCATCTTCAGCTTCTGGTACATAAATGGGTGTGAGCTCTTCGGCTTTTAAAAGTTTGGCGAGCTTTACGGCATCTCTTTTATCGGTTTTAACTCTATCACCTGGCTTCTTCGGTATGAGCGATGGAGCGACGACATAGCAGCAGTGTCCAAGGCTCGTAATCAGGCGATAAGTCCAGTAACCACATGGTCCTGCTTCATAGACAAAGTGCAGAGTGGCTTTTGG
>NZ_VTXF01000059.1:0-2434 GCF_013114585.1 Vibrio sp. 99K-1 | reverse complement strand
GTCAGGGAAAACTCATCTCAGGGCTCGCTTCCCGCTTAGATGCTTTCAGCGGTTATCGATTCCGAACTTAGCTACCGGGCAATGCCATTGGCATGACAACCCGAACACCAGAGGTTCGTCCACTCCGGTCCTCTCGTACTAGGAGCAGCCCCCTTCAATTTTCCAACGCCCACGGCAGATAGGGACCGAACTGTCTCACGACGTTCTAAACCCAGCTCGCGTACCACTTTAAATGGCGAACAGCCATACCCTTGGGACCGACTTCAGCCCCAGGATGTGATGAGCCGACATCGAGGTGCCAAACACCGCCGTCGATATGAACTCTTGGGCGGTATCAGCCTGTTATCCCCGGAGTACCTTTTATCCGTTGAGCGATGGCCCTTCCATTCAGAACCACCGGATCACTATGACCTGCTTTCGCACCTGCTCGAATTGTCATTCTCGCAGTCAAGCGGGCTTATGCCATTGCACTAACCACACGATGTCCAACCGTGTTTAGCCCACCTTCGTGCTCCTCCGTTACTCTTTGGGAGGAGACCGCCCCAGTCAAACTACCCACCAGGCACTGTCCGTAATCCCGATTCAGGGACCAACGTTAGAACATCAAAACTACAAGGGTGGTATTTCAAGGACGACTCCACCACATCTAGCGACGCGGTTTCAAAGTCTCCCACCTATCCTACACATGTAGGTTCAATGTTCAGTGCCAAGCTGTAGTAAAGGTTCACGGGGTCTTTCCGTCTAGCCGCGGGTACACTGCATCTTCACAGCGATTTCAATTTCACTGAGTCTCGGGTGGAGACAGCGTGGCCATCATTACGCCATTCGTGCAGGTCGGAACTTACCCGACAAGGAATTTCGCTACCTTAGGACCGTTATAGTTACGGCCGCCGTTTACCGGGGCTTCGATCAAGAGCTTCGACCGAAGTCTAACCCCATCAATTAACCTTCCGGCACCGGGCAGGCGTCACACCGTATACGTCATCTTACGATTTTGCACAGTGCTGTGTTTTTAATAAACAGTTGCAGCCACCTGGTATCTGCGACTCTCGTCTGCTCCATCCGCAAGGGACTTCACTGATAAGAGCGTACCTTCTCCCGAAGTTACGGTACCATTTTGCCTAGTTCCTTCACCCGAGTTCTCTCAAGCGCCTTGGTATTCTCTACCCGACCACCTGTGTCGGTTTGGGGTACGATTCCTTACAATCTGAAGCTTAGAGGCTTTTCCTGGAAGCATGGCATCAATGACTTCACTACCGTAGTAGCTCGACATCGTATCTCAGCGTTAAGAAGAACCGGATTTACCTAATTCTTCCGCCTACGTACTTGAACCTGGACAACCGTCGCCAGGCCCACCTAGCCTTCTCCGTCCCCCCATCGCAATTGTAAGAAGTACGGGAATATTAACCCGTTTCCCATCGACTACGCCTTTCGGCCTCGCCTTAGGGGTCGACTTACCCTGCCCCGATTAACGTTGGACAGGAACCCTTGGTCTTCCGGCGAGGGAGTTTTTCACTCCCTTTATCGTTACTCATGTCAGCATTCGCACTTCTGATACCTCCAGCAGCCCTTACAGACCACCTTCAACGGCTTACAGAACGCTCCCCTACCCCACGCACATAAGTACGTAGCCGCAGCTTCGGTGTATAGCTTAGCCCCGTTACATCTTCCGCGCAGGCCGACTCGACCAGTGAGCTATTACGCTTTCTTTAAATGATGGCTGCTTCTAAGCCAACATCCTGGCTGTCTGAGCCTTCCCACATCGTTTCCCACTTAGCTATACTTTGGGACCTTAGCTGGCGGTCTGGGTTGTTTCCCTCTCCACGACGGACGTTAGCACCCGCCGTGTGTCTCCCGGATAGTACTTACTGGTATTCGGAGTTTGCAAAGGGTTGGTAAGTCGGGATGACCCCCTAGCCTTAACAGTGCTCTACCCCCAGTAGTATTCGTCCGAGGCGCTACCTAAATAGCTTTCGGGGAGAACCAGCTATCTCCAGGTTTGATTGGCCTTTCACCCCTAGCCACAAGTCATCCGCTAATTTTTCAACATTAGTCGGTTCGGTCCTCCAGTTGATGTTACTCAACCTTCAACCTGCCCATGGCTAGATCACCTGGTTTCGGGTCTAATCCTAGCAACTGTACGCCCAGTTAAGACTCGGTTTCCCTACGGCTCCCCTAAACGGTTAACCTTGCTACTAAAATTAAGTCGCTGACCCATTATACAAAAGGTACGCAGTCACACCACGAAGGTGCTCCTACTGCTTGTACGTACACGGTTTCAGGTTCTATTTCACTCCCCTCACAGGGGTTCTTTTCGCCTTTCCCTCACGGTACTGGTTCACTATCGGTCAGTCAGTAGTATTTAGCCTTGGAGGATGGTCCCCCCATATTCAGACAGGATATCACGTGTCCCGCCCTACTCGTTTTCACTGAT
>NZ_VTXF01000058.1:0-2780 GCF_013114585.1 Vibrio sp. 99K-1 | reverse complement strand
TCTTGGGGCCTTAAGTCCAAGCTTAGAGAGACGCTTTGATAGACACGAAAAGTCAGGACAGGAGAGGTTTGTGTGACCCATTTCCTTGAGGAGACTATCGATAATGCGTATTTCGGCTGATGTGACCCCTAGTTTCGTTTTTAATCGACCACCTTTTTAAGCCTCTCTTTTCTCTTCCTTAGTTTTACTCCAAGTGGTCGATTTAAGCCAGTTTTCTCATTGATTCCCCTCGTAACTCGATTCTATGACTTTGATGAACCAACCTATCTAAGATCGCATCAGCGATCGTCGAGTTGTCGATCATCTCGTGCCATTGTTTTACAGGTAGTTGGCTGATAATGATCGTACTGCACTCTTGGTATCTATCTTCTAGCACTTCGAGAAGATTACTTGCATGCTCTTGGCTGAGTTTTTCCATTCCCCAGTCATCGATAACCAACAGTTTTTTCTTAGACAAGCTCAGTAGCAGCTTTTGATAGCTGCCATCAAGGCGGCTACTACTCAGGTCATCAAGTAAACGATTTAGGCGATAATAACGACTTGGGCAGTGTTGCTCACACGCCTGCTCGGCGAGCGCACAAGCAACATAGGTTTTACCTGCACCTGTTGCACCTGTAATCAGGACATTCTGTCGCTTTTGTAAATAAGTGCCTGATAATAACTCTCCCATCATTGCTCTTTTTAAGCCTCGTTCTGGGCGGTAGTCCAGTTGATTACCGCTAGCGCTTAGGCGCAGCTTGGCTTGCCGTTTAAGTCGTTGGATTTTGGTTTGATCTCGGTTCACTATCTCATGATCAAGGATGAGTCCTAACCTTTCTTCAAAGCCAAGTTCAGCATAGGTCGCGGGGTGTATCCTTTGCTGTTCCAGTGCATCAGAAGCATGACTTAGGCGTAGTGATTTTAACTGTTGGATTATTGCGTCCATATTGTTTCTCCTAGTGGTAGTAGTTGGAACCACGAACATTAGTGTGTTTAAGGTTTGGGGTATCAGTGGAAGGCTGAGAGAGAGTGCCTTCTCGATGGTTCTTCAATAAGTTTTTGACGAAGCCAAGGTATGGCTTCTCTGTCACTAAGGCATCTCGGCAAGCTTGTTCTAACCGTGCGTCTGAGTGCTTTTTGGCAAGACTTAGTAACCCAAAGCAACTTCTAAAGGCCAATGCTTCATGCTCTGGGCGTTTGAGCAACATCTGAGTCAGTTCACCTGTGGCTGGCCCAATAGATTTTCCCCAACGGATAAAACGCTCGGGTGTCCATGATTGGTATTGATGGTTGCTTGGCATATGCTCGTAAACGGTAGAGAGACCATATTCTTTTTGGCTTGTGCAGTGGTGAGCAACAATGCTCCCTTTGTGGTAGATACGTATTATTTGATGCGTTGCTTCAAGCTCAACTTGTTGCCCAACAAGTTGGTGCGGCACAGAGTAGAAGTGCTTTTTATATTGAATGTGATAATCAGGGGAGACGGTTGCTCGTTTAGTTTCGATATACACATATGGTTGCGATGGCAGTGGTTTTAACGCTGGACGGTCAACTTTGTTGAACAAGTCATGTCGATTGACACCAAGCTGTTTCATCTCTCGTTGGTTTAAGTCATGCATCAGCTTTCGGATAGCCAGGTTCAGCTCAGCCATTGTATAGAACACTTGGTGGCGAAGGCGCATCATTATCCAGCGCTCTACGATGAGAACTGCGTTCTCAGCTTTGGCTTTATCTTTAGGCTTGTAGGGCCTGGCTGGCATCACAGCAACGCCGTAATGTTGTGCCAGTTTTCGGTAGCTCTCATTGAGGATAGGGCTATGACGGTCTGCTTTCGTTACAGCAGATTTCAGATTATCAGGTACAAGTAGATTCGGAGCACCACCAAAGTGATTAAAGGTATTCACATGAGCCATGAGGAAGTATTCAAGCCCTTGGCTCTCACTCGCCTCGACATAGGTGTAATTTGACGCTCCTAAAGTGGCGACAAATACCTGAGCATGTCGGCATTCTCCTGTATCTGGATTCACAACAGGGATCGTTGGGCCACAGTAGTCAATGAAGAGCTTGTCACCAGCATGGTGAAGTTGGCGCATACTGCGTTTTTGTGTCTTTAGCCAACGTCTATACAGTTCGCAGAACTGTGTATAGCCATAGGCTTTGTCTTGATGCTGATGACAATACTCTTCCCAAAGCAAAGCTTTAGTCATCCCTTTACGCTTCAATTCTAAGTAGCAGAGAGTGAAATCAGGCATCACTTTATGCTGAGAAGATGAGCGACCATCAAACAAAGCTTGGGTGACTTGATTTTCATGATGAGTCTCTTCCAGTGGCCACGTGAGGCCACTGGATTTAAATCGGGATAGATGCTGGGATACAGTGGAATGAGCAATATTGAGGCAAGCGGCGATCTGTCGATTAGAAAGATTGCACTCGTATCGGAGGCGTAAGATTTCCTTAATTTTATTCATTGGCATTCTCTTTTTCGGCATGATTTATCCTTAGTGCTCTCAACATGAAAGACTCAGGTTAAACCTATTGATTTAAAAGAGAAAAGAGGTTTATTTCGGTAAATCGACCATCGATTTCGGAAACACACCGAAAAGTGGATGATTAAAACCGAAATGAGTGGTTGGTTAAAAACGGATTTGGTGGTCGATTAAAACCGAAATAGGCGGTCGGCTAGCTCCGAAATATGCACGATAAAGCCTTGAGTCTGGCGGAGAGGTTGTTTGAATACGAGTCTCAAATAATGGCATGCCATGAGTGTGCTGTTGGATATTTTGGTGATGACCCTGTGCCAT
>NZ_VTXF01000057.1:0-2804 GCF_013114585.1 Vibrio sp. 99K-1 | reverse complement strand
CATTCCTCCCAAAGAAAATCTGTATGCAGACGACGCTCATAACACTAAAAGGATGAGTAGTTTGGTGGCGTATTCTGCCTTAGGTCCCATGCGATGGCAAAAGAAAAAGCAGTATGGTAAGAGGAATGTGTCAGAGAATGCGATGCACCGTTACAAAACAATTATTGGCCCCAAATTACACAGTAGAGAGTTTAACAATCAACAACAAGAAATGATGCTAGCGGCATCAATATTAAATCGATTAACGCAGCTTGGTATGCCCGAGAGCTACCGAGCTGCCTAATGACATCAAAAGGCAGGGTGGGTTGAGTACGGAAACAAAGCCCACAGCAAGCAATAACGGATTACCTAGTTGGTTATTACAACCAGCATCGTCCACATCAATATAACGGTGGATTAACACCAAATGAGTCAGAACGACAGTTCTGGTTCCCTTATAAAACTGTGGCCAGTTTTACTTGACCACTTCAGTAATTCTGGTCAAGTCTACAAAGCTGTATGCAAGGCTGTTTATATATATTGATATTATTTTATAAACTATCACTAGTGGTAACAGAGGTTTAACGTTCTAATGTATGTGAGTGCAGTTGCTATTAACTTTGTTTAAAAGGTTATTGTATTAGTGGTCTGGCTTATTTTTAGTATTTATTGCGTTAATCCCATTAAAGGAGTTGAATTATGAAGCTAAACAAATACTACCTGTTGATGCTCGCAACTAGTCCAGTTGTCGCAGCCGAGAATAGCTCCCCCCCTCCTATGTTTACTGGTTCTGCTGAAGTGTTCGATAGTGTTGCTAACTCAGTAGATCCTGAGGCCGTATGTCAGACATTTAATAGTCTTACTACCCAAGCGAATGAGTGGCTACAGACAAATGGATATCCAGATTCGACTGTAAGTAAAGACTTTTGTAAAGCTGTAACAGTCGAAACTAGCTATCCTACGTTGAAGTTTAATGATATTAAGGACAGTGAAAGCTGGGGAGTTGCTGCTCGGTGGGAGTACTGGTTGGATGAGGAAGTTGATGTTACTGAGAAAGTTGCTCTCGTTTTACTCTCAGAGTCAGTGGCAAATACAAAAAGAGCTCGTTATATGCTCTATAATTTATCGGATGCCTCCCTCGTGAAACAATATGGTCAATATAACTACGATGATAACATTGGCCCAGGGCACGATGATCACTGGGGGGACTATGGACAGATGTTCACTCAAGATGATAGTTCTCCAAGTTCCGACGGGGCCATTATGCCTACTTTTTGGTATAGGGGTAATTCTGGGGCTAATATTCTATCCAATACTTGGCATAACAGTAGTTTTAGAACTTTTCTAATAGATCGGAGTAATGAAGAACTATATGAGGAAGTCAAAGAGGATGCTATTCAATATTTACAGGCTACTGAGCAATCAGTTACTTCAACCGCTATTGAGCAAGTTCTTCCTCATTTCTACTATCAAGTATGTACGACTGATGGTAATGCTGATCCTCGATGCCTTCCTGGTGGAGAGAGTAACACCAATAACTTTTATATTCCGTTTATGTACCCCCAGAGTGATTCGACATCAAGCTATACTCATGGAACAAGCAGCACTGTTGGAATGAGTCTCTCAGCTGGTGGAGACATTTCTGGAGAAGGCCCTAGTGCTGGATTTGATATATCCGTGAGCCAAGAGTTTTCAGAGGAGTTTTCGAAAGAGGGGGAAATTACTTCTCTAGATAGGAATGACTTGAGGAATAACTTTGGTGCTGTCTGGAAGTATCGTATAGACCCTATAATTCTAAAAGGCGTAAGAAGTGAGGCCTCTTTGGAGAAAAGTGGAGAAATGGACGACCGATTTGCTAATGCGAACACTGTAATTGGTGAAGAAAGTTGGAAGAATATTGATTTATCCAACCAGGTAGACTGGCAAGAAACCATAACTTCACAAAACTGTCCTGAAAGCAGTGAGAGAGAAATGTGGTTTATGACCACGTACGACTTAGCACGCACGGCCTTGACTGTTTATGATGGTTTAAATAGCTTCAGTGATGTAATTGAAACTCATGAGGGAGGTTACACCGACAACCCTCAACCAGTTACAGCTATTTCTAGAGGATCTATCATCAAGCTAGACACCATTTGTAAAGAAGGTTTTCGTCAAGCTAAAACTGGACTGTTAAATTAAGGAGTTATCATGAATAAGAGTTTGTTGCTTACCTCACTATTGACACTGATGTCAATGAGTGCATTTGGGGCTACATTTGAACAATATGTCCCAACCGCTGATACTTTCGTTGAAAGCTTATTACTCACTGCAGAAAAGCTAGAAAAACAAAAAGCTATAGACATCAGCCATAAAAACGTGTTGATTGTTGATACATCTCTTCTAGATAATGGAGATTATGACAAGGGTACCTTGGATTCCTATAAGAACCTAATTTTAGTCGGCAATTCTGGGAGTGTTCAAAAAGCGATGAAGTATCTACTTGGTTTTTCCGTTGATGGTAACTCGGTATTGATATCTAAAGATGACAAAGGACATATGACGGTTAAGCGTTATGCGCCAAACCTAGAAATTTCGGATGACCAAAGAGCGCTTGGCTTCCTTAAGTTGTTGTAACAGCGTTAATTTGAAGGTAAGGATTCTAAAGGCTTCCTTACCTTCAAGAAAGGGCTCTATCGTATAGTTATTCTCAAGTGGTATGTGTGAAAGGGCTTTGTTTCCGTACTCAACCCGGCCTGTCTTTTGATATCACTAGGCGACTCGGTAGCTCTCGGGCATACCAAGCTGCGTTAATCGATTTAATATTGATGCCGCTAGCATCATTT
>NZ_VTXF01000056.1:0-3023 GCF_013114585.1 Vibrio sp. 99K-1 | reverse complement strand
CGCTTGTATGGATAATAAGCACTCCAATCGGGTAAGGTGAGACCCAGACTTTAGCTGCAACTAAAGTTCTTCTATCTGGTAGTTCGATTAAACGATGGCTCCTCGATTGAGAGACCGGTAACAAGTACGAACGTCAGATAGAACTCCAAGCACCACACTCGAATAGTCTTCTGGGTCTCGAGCCCGCATTTGCAAGCAAGAGTTAGCTTATTATGAATACAAACACACTTCAAAACATTAATGTTGGCGTTGATACTGGTAAGTCACAATTAGACATCTATGTCCGTCCACTCGACATTTACTTCACCGTACCAAACACCGATAAAGGCATCAGCGATGCCATTAAAATCATTAAGAAACACAAACCTCAACGCGTCGTCATCGAGGCTACAGGTCGATTAGAAATGCCCTTCATACTCGCCTGTGATAAAGCTAAATTGCCTTATGTCGTTGCCAATCCACTACGTATTAAAAGGTTTGCTGAGGCCATTGGTCAACGAGCTAAGAACGACCGTTTAGATGCCGCGCTCATCGCACATTATGCCGAACGAGTTCAGCCCGAACTTACCAAGCTAAAAAGCGAAAACATACGCCTTATGAGTGACTTAGTCACGAGGCGGAACCAACTACTCACCATGCAAACCATGGAAAGAAACCGACTACAAATATTACCCAAAAACATCTCATCGACTATTACTCCGATTCTAACCGCTCTAAAAAATCAGCTTGAAAAAGTAGAGGCAAAGATAGAAAAGCTGATTGAGAGCTGCCCTGAATATCAAGCTAAGAACACCATCCTTCAAAGCATGCCTGGCGTAGGAAAGATCCTAGCCGCCTCCCTAATTAGCAATGTACCCGAACTCGGTTTTATCACTAACAAGCAAGCCTCTTCTCTCATTGGCGTCGCACCTATAACAAGAGAGAGCGGACGCTTCAAAGGCAAACGGATGATAAAAGGAGGTCGACCTCAAGTTAGAACAGTCATGTACATGGCAATGATGTCGGCTATCCAATGCAACCCTGTATTTAAGGCTACTTATGAACGATTACTTGCGGCAGGAAAACCTAAAAAAGTAGCGATAGTTGCCTGCATGAGAAAGATGGTTGTGACACTCAATTCAATGCTAAGAGACGGTGCAATATGGGATAAAGATAGCGTCAAAAATTAACTATTGACGCCATAGTCTCTTGTTATACATTATTTCGACCGCATATCTAAATGGTATCTAAAGAAGTCTAGTGGTTTTATCAGTACAAATGACCAAGCTAAAAGAGCAACTGCGGTGACTTGCGTATATGGAGGAGTTATCCCAGAGAAGTAAGCTGGAAATAGACCTATTAACCCTAAAGGCATAAGAAAAGCACCTAAATATGGCTTTATTTGAGCATTATAGCCCAACAATCGCTCCGCAATAACAATAAAAAATACAACCACAACACCTATGATAATACCTAGAAAAAATGCTGCTATGTAGCCCCAAACCAACCCTAGATTTTGGACGAAATATTCTCCAAATTCTGCAATTAACGAGCAAATAATGGCAGGTATAAAAATCTTCGTAGATAAGTCATCTACTGCTTTCGCATATGTACTACCAAAGGTTTCCACGAATCAAAAATCTCCATAATGTATAACGCCCAATTAAGTTGTGAGCAACGCTGTCACCTTACCCGAACACTTCACCTTAATCACTAAACTAACTGAAACCGAAAGTGCCGAGCGTTGCCAATCAGCTTGAATTGCTTGTTATATGCGTACTCATTTAGACCACTGAAATTACAACGCGCTCGTTGTCCGCTGTATCTTCCACTTCCAGTAAAGTTCCTTCCGTCTTAGCATCCTTTAACGCATTTACTAAGGCTTCTAGTTGCTCACCATTTTCGTCGAATTTAGATGATATGTTCTGAGGTATGATATTCGCTACGACTTTGGCCAAACCAAGGGGAATAGACAAGCTGTCTTGCAACTCACCTGAATCACAAGAATAGGTATCGATTTTTAGTTTTCGCATACTAGACCTCTCACCGACTATATGAATCAACTAGAATACGTTACCTTTGAAATATATCTGTGAGCGAGATTAAGGGTTTGAAAGCCTAGAGCATATAACGCCGCGTTAAGTGGTGAGCAACGCTACCACCTTACCTAAACCATTGTGCCGTAAACACTAAAGTTGAATCAAACCGAAAATGCCAAGCGTTGGAAATGATCTTCACCCGATAAAATGGACACCCTATTCTCTTTAACCCGTCACGATTTCATACTCATGTGGGGTTCGATATCCGAGACTTGAGTGCAGTCTATAACGGTTATAAAAATGCTGGATATAACCGGCAAGTTTATCTCTAAGCTGCTTCTCACTTTTAAAACTATTTTTCCTAATTATGTCGCCTTTGAGCGTATGGAAGAATGACTCCACCTCCGCATTATCGGTGCAATGACCTGGACGATTCATACTTGGGACAATTCCATTTTTTGATAATAAAGCTTGAACTTCATGGGCTCGATATTCAGAGCCTCTGTCGGTATGAAACAATAAGCGCTCTTGTGGCTTTCGATTTCTAATGGCCATTCTCAACGAACTCATCGTTAGCTGTGTACTCTTCTTACTACCAAGCGACCAACCGACGATTTTACGTGAGTAAAGGTCGATAACGACGGCTAGATACATCCAACGTTTACCTTGCTTTATATACGTTAGATCTCCAGACCATTGTTGATTAACTGCCGTTGGTTTTGGTGTGTCTTTTTTAATATTCTTAATTGATTGATAGAACCGATGTAGCTTGGCCATTTTCATGTAAATGCGATAACTTCGTGCTCTTAGCCCTTGCTCTCTCATGATCCGAGCCACACGCTTGCGGCTAACCAAAACGCCTTGGCGCCTCAGTTCTGCATGAACTCGTGGGCTGCCGTAAGTCTCTCGACTCTGGGTAAACACTTTAATTATACGCTTCTTCAAAGCCTGCTCTTCTTGATCGTAGCGGCTTGGTTCTCTATCAAGCCATGCGTAGTAACCCGA
>NZ_VTXF01000055.1:0-5693 GCF_013114585.1 Vibrio sp. 99K-1 | reverse complement strand
TTAACTTAAATAAGTTAACGCAAGTAATTCCCCCTTAGTTCAGTTGGTAGAACGGCGGACTGTTAATCCGTATGTCGCAGGTTCGAGTCCCGCAGGGGGAGCCACATTCAAGAAGCCAAGTCGAAAGACTTGGCTTTTTTCGTTTTAAGCTGCGACTTATTTGTACCAAATAAATGTCTCAGCCGAAACGTCGGACCGTGCTAGCCGCCCACGTTGAGTCCCAACAGGGGAGTCATTTTAGAGAAAGCCTCATCACACGATGAGGCTTTTTCGTATCTAACGCTCCTGCTTTGTGCCAAAGCAATGTCTCAGAAAAATCGTCCCCCTTCTCCGGTCACGTCGAATTCCAATACTGAAAAGCTCTTTCAATTTAGGCACGCATTAAATACTGAAACTGGAAAACTACCCTCTTCCGTCGTATACCTCTGCTCAACGACAATCTCTGACTAATGCCGCTCCCTTACAGCCATTCGCAAGACACACTCAAATACACAAAAGGTAACAAACTAGCGTTCCATTACTTTTTTTTCTTCGTAAATTTAATCTTCATCATGTTTTGATATCTTTCTAATATCTGCCCTACACGACTTAGATTAAGATTCGATGAAACATACCTAATATTTATTATTTAATTGCTGCGCGGGGAAATATGAAACTAAAAACGCAAGCTTACTTACTATCGGGCATCATTTTAGTCGCCCTACTAGCGTTGACCGCTACAGGTTTATGGACCTTAAGAGTCGCTAGCAACATGGACAACAAAGCTCGCGTAACTGAGCTATTTAAGAGTGCATACAGCATTCTTACTGAAGTTGAAAAGATGGCCATTGACGGCACGTTAGAAGAACAACAAGCAAAACAGTTGGCGACACGTCTGCTGCGTAACAATATTTATAAAGACAATGAATATGTATACGTTGCCGATGAGAATATGACGTTTGTCGCTACTCCGTTAGATCCTCAGTTACACGGAACTAGCTTTAATGACTTTAAAGATGGAGACGGTAATAGTGTTGGTCAATTAATCCAAAGAGTACTTGGTAACCGAACAGGTCAGATCGTTGAATACACCTGGACCCAAAAACAGCCAGATGGCACGATTGAAGAAAAACTATCTATTGCAGAGAAAACACCGCATTGGGGTTGGGTTGTAGGAACAGGTATAGGCTTCAATGAAGTTAACGCTCGTTTCTGGTCAACTGCTCAATGGCAGCTATTCCTATGTGTTGTTATTGCAGGTCTTATTCTTTCTAGCTTAATCGTGTCTATTAAACGAATGCTGGCACTACTTGGTGGCGAGCCTAAAGACGTGAGAGAAGCCGTACAAGCTGTAGCAGAAGGACGTATTCAGACTTCTTTCGAAACTAAAGCTGTCGATGGCAGTATCTATCATGCAGTACAACAAATGAGTAAATCGCTGGCTGAACTGGTATCTAACCTTAATGCTTCGATGTTGGCATTACGAGGCGAGCTGCAACGAGTCGAAGACCGCGCTGGTTCTATTGCTCAACTCACTGAGACACAACAGCAATCCACTGAAATGATCGCAACTGCGATGACAGAGATGGCATCTTCAGCTAATAACGTTGCTGACTCTGCGGGAGACACAGCGCGCAACACTGATGAAGCAGACAAACAGAGCCAGCATACTCAGCGCCTGATTCATAACACAGTAGACAATATCCAAGGCCTCGCAGGACAACTAGGAACAGCAAGCGAAGCTGTCGCTAACCTAGATAACGATGTAAACAACATTGTGAAAGTATTGGATGTGATTGGCGATATTGCAGAACAGACAAACCTATTGGCACTAAATGCAGCAATTGAGGCTGCTCGTGCAGGCGAGCAAGGTCGAGGATTTGCAGTGGTTGCTGATGAGGTGCGTAATCTTGCAGGCCGAACGCAATCAAGCACTAAAGAGATCCAGTTAATGATCAATAACCTTCAGGACGGCTCTCGCAACGCTATCCAAACCATGGAAGTGTGTGCAGCGACCAGCCAGAGCACAGTAACCGAGTCTCAAAACGCCTCAGAAGCGCTACAACAGATTGTTATTGCTCTTGAGTCAATCTCTTCAATGAGCCATCAAATCGCGACAGCAGCAGCTGAGCAAACTCAAGTGAGTGATGATATCTCGAAGCGCATCAACATGATTGAGGAAAGTGGTAATCAACTAAGCAATGTAGTGACCGAAAGTCATAACAGCACCCAAACCTTAGCCTCTCTATCTAATGAACTCGAAGCTTGGGTAAATAGGTTTGAAGTAAAACACTAAAGTTTCGGGAAGATTTTTAAATATAAAAGCACGTTTTCATACGTGCTTTTTTTATTTCGGCACTCATTCCGTCTAGTTAAACGTAGTTTCTCGATCTTTTAGGGCATGCTAGACCTAGGTTTTTCACCGCAAATGAACAAAAACAACCCACTAAGTATAGAAAAACATCAAACAATACTTTTTTTGCAATTTAATGTTGACCCAGAACGCGAAAACACGTTTAATACACCTCGTCGCCCGGATAGCTCAGTCGGTAGAGCAGAGGATTGAAAATCCTCGTGTCGGTGGTTCGATTCCGCCTCCGGGCACCACAATTTATTTGTTGGTGTCTTAGACAACAACAGTAAAGCACAAAGAAATATTATGTGCCGACTTAGCTCAGTAGGTAGAGCAACTGACTTGTAATCAGTAGGTCACCAGTTCGATTCCGGTAGTCGGCACCATTTCTTTAAAGCTTTAAGAATAATTCCCCCTTAGTTCAGTTGGTAGAACGGCGGACTGTTAATCCGTATGTCGCAGGTTCGAGTCCCGCAGGGGGAGCCACATTTAGTGTGCCGACTTAGCTCAGTAGGTAGAGCAACTGACTTGTAATCAGTAGGTCACCAGTTCGATTCCGGTAGTCGGCACCATTTATATTATTGAGAAGTTTACTCTTCTTAAATAATTCCCCCTTAGTTCAGTTGGTAGAACGGCGGACTGTTAATCCGTATGTCGCAGGTTCGAGTCCCGCAGGGGGAGCCACTTTAGAGAAAGCCTCATCACACGATGAGGCTTTTTCGTATCTAACGCTCCTGCTTTGTGCCAAAGCAATGTCTCAGCCGAATCGTCGGACCGCCCTAGCCGGCCGCGTCGAATCCCGCAAGGGGAGCCAATAAAGAAGAAGCCGCATCATTGATGCGGCTTTTTTGCACTTGAAGATCACGCATCTCTTTCCTACCTTCTTTAAACATCCTTGCCTTTTATCACATCCAAAATACCTTTCTTTATCTAGAGGTAATCAAACCATAGCCATTCATCTCAAGTGGTAAAGCTCACTTAGTAAAAACACTTCATCGAAAATTACTCTGGCGATAACGACGACCATAAATCGAAGATCTGTATAGCGTGGTGATTTAGAGCTCCCTACTTCAAACATCATCCTAAACGCTCTCAGTTATGACTGTAAAGCACCATGAGCTCCTGAACTACCATGGTTACTCCTTATCAAAACTATCCACCACAATAGCTCCCATAGAGGCTGGCATAGAAATAACAATCACCCTCTTGATTGACACAACAGGGTCAGACAATAAAGGGAGTTTATCTAAACAAGTCAATACTAATGCCACAACCATGGCCGTCATGACATAAGCGATAACGATTCTAAAAATGAATACGGGGACTCGAGCAACAACATCCTTTTGAAAGACACTCTCATAAGTATAAAAACCAAGAAAGACTGCGGATAACATAAATAGCAGCAATAAATTTTCAGTAGGTAACGTCTCTCCTAGCCTCCAGGCTTCTTCAGAAAAAGAGATAGGCACCGCCAGAGCAAAAGATCCGACAAAGATCTGGCTTGCATCTTCAAAATTAAAACTTAGTTTCATTACATCACCTATTGAGGCTTTCTCAACGATCTTGCAGATCTAGCATCCATTGTTCTTAACCATTGAGTTGGTAGTATCACCGTTAGATTCAAATTAAACTCTAGTGCTTCATATTAACCACCTTCAGCGAACTAAGATTTGAACTTGAAAGCAACATATCAAAAATTGCTGTATTTCAAAGAAATAATAGATTTAACGCTTTCACATTATTGTAGAGCTTTTTGCAAGCTTCAAAACTTGATGCTTGAGGGCATTAGTTTCAACGGTATTACTAGCATTGTTACTCAACCCTAAACTGAAAAAGATCAGCTTCTACTGTACTTCTAATAAAACAATATAGTGAGGTCACTCACGAGGAAATAAAGAGGATTATTAAAAAGAGAGGTAAGGAGAATACTGACTGACGTTGCTCCATTTACAGAAGTCTTAATCGGAAGGTTTTACAACAACTCTAATAATTCAGGCTCCCCAAACCTTATCAAAGGCTAGAGCAATCATGATGGATAGCCTAAGACCTAAAGAACACCAAAAAAGAAGTCGTGATTTGTTGAACGTATTCATAAGTAGACCTTACCAGAGCTAGAGCATCCTCAGTAACTATATAAAGAGCTAACAGCCGTAATTACTAGAACCATAGAATATGCCCGATTTGTGACTCATCGACCCATGAGCAGTTACCAAGACACAAGGAAATAGCTCTCTATTACTCTAGTGGAGCCATAAGCCTCCTTCCGTAGATTAAGCCAATTACAAAGGCTAAATGCCACTAGTTTAACTAAGCGTCGAAACATCATGTATCTAAAGATATTTACCTGCCGACAAAATGAGAGGCAAAAAAGAGTCGGTATATAAACGGGTTGTGCGAACCACATTTACTGGTAACGAAATCAATACAAACCCAATACTCTATAAAGATAAAAAGCTCAGGGCAAAGATATCCGTAACTCATCACTCCTAAGGGACTCAAAGCCTCTAACAGCCTATTTATACGTCTAGTTAAACCGCAAGCTTCGTAACTTTAACTAACTTCTCTAAAGCCACGAGTTACACCCGCTCTTGCGAGCTAACCAAAACTCGCAGATCACGGGCTCAAAAAGGGAAACACAATGATTCAAATGTGAAAAAACCTAGCTCTTACTAGTAGGGCATCTCTATAAGTGACATAGATCGCCGGTACTGGGACTCGTTAGTCGAAAACCAAAGCATCTATGTCCAAAAGCGAGAAAGCCTAGTCGTAAGGCTAAGCTTTCTAATAAGTGCTGGAGTGTCCGGGGTTGTGGACAACGGGTAAACCTTTTGCGGGACTCTTTCGACCGAAGGGGGAGCACAATCATTCAAACGTAAAAAAGCCCAAGCAGTTATGCTTGGGCTTAGTATAAGTGGCGGAGTAGCTGGGGTCGCAGGCGACCGGGACTCGTTGGTCGAAGACCAAAATACCTATCCCCCAGAAACGACAAAAGCCTAGTCGTAAGACTAGGCTTTCTGATAAGTGGCGGAATGGCCGGGGTTGCGGACAACGGGTAAACCTTTTGCGGGACTCTTCGACCGAAGGGCGAACATAATCATTCAAACGTAAAAAAGCCCAAGCAGTTATGCTTGGGCTTAGTATAAGTGGCGGAGTGGACGGGACTCGAACCCGCGACCCCCGGCGTGACAGGCCGGTATTCTAACCAACTGAACTACCACTCCGCAGTGTCTATTCAGTTTAAAGCAATTTGAGCCTGACGATGTCCTACTCTCACATGGGGAAGCCCCACACTACCATCGGCGCTATTGTGTTTCACTTCTGAGTTCGGCATGGAATCAGGTGGGTCCACAATGCTATGGTC
>NZ_VTXF01000054.1:0-6367 GCF_013114585.1 Vibrio sp. 99K-1 | reverse complement strand
GAATACCGGCCTGTCACGCCGGGGGTCGCGGGTTCGAGTCCCGTCCACTCCGCCACTTATTAGAGAAGCCCTGCTAGAAATAGCAGGGCTTTTTTACATCTATCAAAAATGTATATTTAGTAATCAATTGGCGAATAGATAGAATGACAACTCAACTACATCAAACCTTTTAGAAAGCCTAGTCTTACGACTAGGCTTTCGTCGTTTCTGGGGGTTGATAATTTGGTCTTCTACCAATGAGTCCCGCTCGTGTACTAGTCAGATGGAATACAAGTTCAGCTATTCATACTAAGCCCACGCACAACTTCTTGGGCTTTTTTACATTTGAATCCCTGTGTTAGCGTTTTGGTCGAGAGCGTCTCTCAAAAGGTTTACCGGTTTCAGAAAGAACGAACTAGGTGTGTCCGCCTTTCGTCATTTATCAGAAGGCCTAGCCTTACTACTAGGCCTTCGTCGTTTCTAGGTAATGGTCTTTTGCTCTTCAAATAACAAGTCCTCGCTACTGTCGGCCTAAGCTATTCTCTGGTGTTCAATGGAGCTGAACCCCTAAAAATTATATGGCGAGTATTGATTGAACTAGTTACTCACTATGTTTGCGAGTGCGTACAGAGAGGCGACTTATGAATACAAAAACGCCTAGCGTTTGCTAGGCGTTGATAAATCATATCTTGTGTATATTCACTAGAGTATTTGTTTAAGTACTCTGTCAGCTTTGACTCGAGTGATCTTGCGAATCAGCTTTTGAACTTCTTCTGGGTAGCTATCTACTTTGTCTAACTGCTTATAAGTACAAATAAGCTGAGTGTGTTGAAGAATGTTATCTACTTCAGCTTGGAACTTATCAGTTAGGTGGTGATAGTTGTCCTGAATAAAGATTCCGTTCTCTAGATCTAGTTTCCAAGCTCTAGGGTTTAGGTTATTACCAGTAAGCAGCATATAGCGCTTATCGACCCAAATGCCTTTCAGGTGGAAGCTGTTAGAGTCGTGTCGCCAAAGTTGAATCGATAGATTGCGGCTTGCAATATGAGCTTCATTAGCTTTAGCAAAGCGACGTAAGTTCATCTCATAAAGATATGGTAGACCACCAATCGTTTTAAACTCTTCCTCTGGAGAGATGAAGAAATCATTCGCGGTTTTATCACCAACCACAATGCTGACCTTTACTCCACGTTTGAGTGCTTTCTTCACTTCTTTAGCTAGGCTAGGAGGAAAGTTAAAGTAAGGGGTACAAATGAAGATCTCGTCTTTAGCCTGAGCGACCAGTTGATTGATGCCTTGGTTAAGACGATTACGTCGTTTGCCGATGCCTACTAGCGGTGTTACGGCAACTTGCTCTGGTGATACTTCCTGACCATCAAATTGGTACTGAGATCTGGCTAGAGATGCACGAAACTGGCGGATCGCTGGCTTTAGCTCTTTAGTAGCTGGCTTGTTTTTATCAGCTAAGTCGTAAACAGCGCTGTCAGAGATCATTTGTTCATGCACGTAGGCAAACATTGAGTCTGCCAGTGTCGCGTTGTTTAAAACATGGTAGCGGTCAAAGCGGTAGCGCTCGTGATAGTTCAGGTAGATATTATTGAGGCTTGCACCACTGTATATCACGCTGTCATCAACGATAAAGCCCTTTAAGTGCAATACGCCAAAGACTTCTTTACCACGAACAGGAATGCCGTAGACAGGAACTGAATGCTGATATTTTTCAGCAAACTCTTTGTACATGGCTGCATTGCCTTCAGAAGACTCTGCACCAATCAATCCGCGTTGAGCTCTGTGCCAATCAACACAAACGCTCACATCTAGATCTGGATTCTTTTGTTTTGCTTCATATAAGGCAGTTAGGATCTCACGGCCAGCCTCATCATCTTCAAGATACAAAGCGACTAAACTAATACGAGTCGTTGCGCGAGCTATCTCATCAAGTAGACGAATTCGAAACTCTTGCGCTGATAGTAGTACTTCAAACTTATCAGGATTCTGCGCTATGGTTGGCAACTGTATGAATGGATTCCTACTGGCAATCATATTGACTGTTTTACCTTAAAAATATGCAAAATTGCGAACCTTTAATTTTACCAAAGGCATAGCCCCAAATACTAGATAATCGAGGCATTCTCTAACAATTTTGCTGATATTGCATAGGAATGAGATCTTTTCCGCTATTTGAATAACGCTCATATAAAACCCGTAAGGCGTTCGGTAGCTGTTTAGAATCGATCTGCACAAATTGGTGTCGAGTGTAGAAGCTTGTAAGATGCGCATAGGCAAAGCAGTAATCATTCTCTGTGAGTGTGTGCTTTGCACAGTACTCCATTAGTTGGGAACCTAACTGTTTACCGCGATGTTGCTTCGAGATCGCCATACCTGTCAGTAAGCGCGAGTCTTCTATCGTACGAAAACGGACGACACCACAAAGTTCGTCATCAAGTAAGAGTGAATAGATTAACTCACTTTTATTGGCTTTCCCTGTTGGGTAGTGCTCTTTATAGAAGCGTTTAACAAGGGGAACCTTTACTGGGTCTAATTGAGTAATGATGACATTGTTCATTCAGTCACTGCGCCACTGGTTTATCTGCTGTAGAATGAACGCAGTGTAAGTTAATTGAATATCGCCATGCAATTCCATCTCAATGCTAGTTTAAAAAACGTTCATACCTTTTCTATTGATCAAAGCTGTGATGCTTTGGTTGAAGTGACCACGATTGAAGAGTTGATCTCGGTTTATCAGGACCCTAAATGGCAATCTACGCCTAAGCTGATGCTAGGAAAGGGCAGTAACATGCTTTTCACTGAGCATTTTGCAGGCCTTGTCATTATCAATAAGCTGTCTGGTATTACCTTAACGGAGTCGGACAACAATCATTTACTCCATGTTAATGGTGGTGAGGATTGGCCAAGCCTAGTTAAATGGACCGTTGAGCAAGGTTTTGGTGGATTAGAAAACCTAGCCATGATTCCGGGTTGTTCTGGCTCAGCGCCTATCCAGAACATTGGTGCTTATGGAGTTGAGCTACAGGATATATGTGAATACGTCGATATTCTTTGTCTGGATACTTATACAGTTAAGCGATTAAGCAAAGAGGAATGTCTCTTTGGTTACCGAGATTCGATTTTTAAACACGCCCTTTACGGCAAAGCTATTGTGGTCGCGATTGGCTTAACTTTAGCGAAAGCATGGCAGCCATGTAATCACTATGGCCCCTTGAAAAGTCTGTCTGAAGAGACACTTTCACCTCAAACGATATTTAATGAAGTATGTGCTATCCGATCGAGCAAATTGCCAGACCCTTCTGTTCAGGGTAATGCTGGCAGCTTCTTTAAAAACCCGGTGATCAGTAAAGATCATTTTGATCGCTTGCAGTCTGAGTATCCAACGATTGTGGGCTATGCGAGTGAGAATATGATCAAACTCGCTGCTGGTTGGCTGATCGATCAATGTCAGTTTAAAGGTGTGAATCAAGGTGGCGCTCAGGTTCATCCAAATCAAGCACTTGTGATCATCAACTATGATGAGGCGACGGCCGTTGATGTGCTTAGGTTAGCAGAACGAGTTCGTCAGGCTGTGCTAGATAAGTTCGATATTCGCCTGGAACATGAGGTTCGCTTTATGGGAAGAGATGGTGAGACAAATCTCGACAAGGCTTTGGAGGCGTTAGTATGAGAGAGCACAGCACTAAGCTGGCACTGTTAAAATGCCTTGTTGATGGTGAGTTTCATTCTGGCGAAGACCTCGGTGAGGTGATTGGGGTATCTCGAGCTGCTATAAGCAAGCACATCAAGGGTATTCAAGAGTGGGGTTTGGATATCTACCGTGTACAGGGTAAAGGCTACAAGCTAGCGGACCGATTGGACATGCTGGACCATGAGCGACTATCTGCTACTAATAGTAACGCGTCTCTTGAACTGATCCCTATTATAGGGTCGACCAACCAACACCTGTTAGATCGCACCAATGAGCTAGAATCTGGCTCGGTTTGTGTTGCTGAATACCAAGCCTCTGGTCGCGGTCGTCGTGGCAGGGAGTGGGTATCACCATTTGGAGCCAATTTATACCTTTCGATGTACTGGAGACTCGACGCTGGGATGGCAGCTGCGATGGGCCTAAGTCTTGTTGTCGGGGTTGCGGTTGTTGAGGCTCTGGAAGAAATGGGTGTTGAAGGCGTGAAACTCAAATGGCCAAATGACCTTTACCATAACGATAAGAAACTTGCGGGAATCTTAGTTGAGCTGTCGGGGCAATCTGGCGGTGCTGCTCATATTGTGATTGGTTTAGGGCTTAATCTCTCTATGGATCCTGCTACCTCAGGTATTGGTCAGCCGTGGACCTCGCTTAAAGAGGTGTGTGATGGTCAAGTCCCAGATCGTAACCATTTAGCACAGACCCTAATAAACGCATGGGATAAGGCGCTGGTTGATTACGAAATGAAAGGGATGTCGAACTTTGTAGAACGTTGGAACCGCTTGGATAACTTCTTAGGTCGCAATGTGAAGCTGATTATTGGACCTAGAGAAATTGAAGGTGTCGTACAAGGTATTGATGAGCAGGGTGCGGTGTTACTCAAAACCGAGAATGGTATCGAAAGTTATATCGGCGGTGAAATCTCACTAAGGAAAGGTAGCTAGACCTTCCTATTTTCTTAGTAGTACTTCTTCAACCATGTGATCTGCACCTTTTCTTAGAATTAGGTGCGCCCGCTCTCTGGTTGGAAGGATGTTCTTCTCTAGGTTCAACCCATTGATTGAACTCCAGATCCCTTCTGCTTTATCCAATGCCGCTTGGTTCGATAATTTAGTGTAATGACTAAAGTAAGAGCCCGGCTTGGTAAATGCCCCTTCTCTAAACTTCATAAAGCGGTTGATATACCACTCTTTGATTTGCTGGCTGTCTGCATCCACATAGAGTGAAAAGTCCAGGAAGTCAGAAATGAACACACGGTGTGGCTCGTGTGGGTAGTTCATTCCACTCTGTAATACGTTTAGGCCTTCAATGATCAACACGTCAGGTAGGTCAACACACTTAACATCATCAGTAATGTTGTAAGTTAGATGCGAGTAAACTGGCGCGGTGACGTTTCTTTTGCACGCCTTGACGTCTGAGACAAAATTAACTAAACGCTTAATATCGTAAGACTCAGGGAAGCCTTTCTTACTCATCAAGCCTTTCTCTTTCAATACTTCATTTGGATATAAGAAACCGTCAGTGGTGACGAGCTCAACTTTTGGGTGGTTTTCCCAACGAGAGAGCAGGGCCTTAAGTAGACGGGCGGTTGTACTTTTACCTACCGCAACACTGCCGGCAATACCAATAATAAATGGTGGTGCTTTCTCTTTTTTATCGAGGAACTGGTGAAGTACTGAATTGCGGTTTTGTCTGGCTGCCACATAGAGGTTCAATAGACGAGAAAGCGGCAGGTAGATCTCCACAGCTTCTTCCATGGTGAGCTTTTCATTGATGCCTTGAAGCTCTTTTAAGTCGCTCTCAGAAAGTGTCATCGGAACTAAATTCCTTAGTTCAGACCAGTGTGTACGGTCAAATGACATGAATGGGCTCATACAAAACTCTATAGTGGATAACAAAACAAGTGCATGGAAAATACATCAAGCGCTAGATAAATAAAATATCTTCCTGTACTAGATGCGGGTTAAAGACGGAAACCTTGAGCTAAATAGTCGTATTCGAAGTTTGAGCAGAGAATTTTGCACTTTTTTTCAATTTGCTATTGCAAGGTGGAAAATCATTCAATAAAATGCGCCCCACTTGTGCCGACTTAGCTCAGTAGGTAGAGCAACTGACTTGTAATCAGTAGGTCACCAGTTCGATTCCGGTAGTCGGCACCACTTTCTCCCTTCCTTTAAGGCTGCGAGAGAAAGCTCAAAAATTTGGAGAGGTTCCCGAGTGGCCAAAGGGAGCAGACTGTAAATCTGTTGGCACTGCCTTCGATGGTTCGAATCCGTCCCTCTCCACCATATTCTAAAGGTTAAATAGCTCAAACAGAGTTACGTGTTGCGTGCATCGTATAATGGCTATTACCTCAGCCTTCCAAGCTGATGATGCGGGTTCGATTCCCGCTGCACGCTCCAACTCATTTTGTGTGCTGATATAGCTCAGTCGGTAGAGCGCACCCTTGGTAAGGGTGAGGTCCCCAGTTCGACTCTGGGTATTAGCACCAGTCTAAAGCTTCTTCTCCTTTAATAAAGAAAACCATTTTTTTTGGTTGCGTGGTCTTATTTTAAGCCACCTAATCCGTACCTAGAGGGACACCCCATGTCTAAAGAAAAATTTGAACGTACGAAACCGCACGTAAACGTTGGTACTATCGGCCACGTTGACCACGGTAAAACAACTCTAACTGCTGCTATCTGTACTACA
>NZ_VTXF01000053.1:0-13508 GCF_013114585.1 Vibrio sp. 99K-1 | reverse complement strand
AATCAACATTACAAAATTTGGAGCGATACATCGGGTTCGAACCGATGACCTCAACCTTGGCAAGGTTGCGCTCTACCAACTGAGCTAGTATCGCATTTTCATTCATCTGCTTTCTAAAATGAAAGAGAGAATGGAGGCGCCTCCCGGAGTCGAACCGAGGTCCACGGATTTGCAATCCGCTGCATAGCCACTCTGCCAAGGCGCCTTTAATAGTGATTTAAGAGAACAACTCTTGGTTCATCACTCTACTCAAAAGTAGGAGCAAGATAGATGGTGCCCCGGGCCGGACTTGAACCGGCACAGCGCGAACGCCGAGGGATTTTAAATCCCTTGTGTCTACCAATTCCACCACCAGGGCAACGCAATTATGCATGCCTATTACTGAAATAGAACACCATCGCTCAGCGACCTAAGCCGTGAGAACGAGGTGTACTTTAACGGATGGAAAAAATTCGTCAACAATAAATTTTATCTTTTAATTCAAGTGATTAATTATCGAACTTTGACGGTTGAATTTACTACTGATTGCGCAAATGGCAAACACAATCTCCTCCTCCAAAGCCGGCTCAAAATCATTCATAATACATGGGAACGAGAAAACTCGAATAAAAATGCCAGTCGAAGGACTGGCTTTATCAGTAATTCTGGAAAGCACGAACCTAATTAATAATTTTCTTTCAAAAATTGATATGTCGGCTTTGGCACTATTGCTTCTATACTGCTGAAATCTCGGCTTGCTAAGAACTCCCTGACTTTAGAAGCACTGATCACATCACCGTTTGTTGATATACGTTCAATGATTTCAACTTCAATATCATATGCAGGGAGTAGCTCCTGCATTTTTTCATTGTATTGTTGGGTGATTTGACACTTTGGTTCATTTCCAAGAAATATCTTACTAATATTCAGCGCTTTAGCTATGTACTCACAAAAAAACCATGCTTCCATTGATGCATCAGCTTTAGCTTCAGAAGTTTCTTTATCGAAGTAATCTGGGTAAGTCAATTCAGTACAAATAAACTTCCCCCCTCGAATAACGGTGACGTTACCGATATGTTTAGTACTTTCAAAGACTAACTTAAATCGGTCTTCAAATTTAAAGAAAGATTTATCTTCTTCGATAACGAAAATGAACAACTTATCGACACTCCTTGCGGCGTGTTCGATTAAGTGTAAATGTCCCTTAGTAATTGGGTTACAATTAACCGCTACGCTGCCTATAACACCTTCATTATCTGTAGCATGTTGATCCAATAACTCTAAGTAAGATTTCATTTCACAAGATTCAAGCGCCTGCGCAGTGTGTCTAAATAAGAAATACTTGAACTTTTCTAGGACCGAAAGGATGCTCTCATCTATTCTATCGCCTTGATTAACCAATTTTGAATCTTCGTTTTTCAGTAGAGGGATTAGATGCTCTTTAACGATTACCTCGGAAAGTACTTTGTTACCTCTAGGTGAGTAATGGCCTTGCTTATCGTTTAAATCAATAAAAAAGTCGCTACCTCTTTCTATGAGATTCAAGTCGATTTTATTTAAGTCTTGAAGACCTTCACTTCTAAATTCATCAAAGTTGAAGAAAACTACTATATCATTCTCTTTGATATTGGTTTGAACCAAGTTATTCATAGCTTGTAGGAGTTTCATCCCAATAATTCCATGATTCTCTAGTACTACATCAGAAAAATGCTTGTTAATACTACGTTGAACTTGAGAAACGAGTGTGTAAATATCACTCATACCACTAGAATATGTTGTTGACGAACCAAAAAACAATACCTTTCGAGCTGGAATATTGGGCTGACCTACTGTTACTCTCAAACCATTTTTCACTGACATCATCGGTCTTTCGGTATCAAGAAGAGCTACTTTAGTGCCTTTAATCACTGGCCTTGAATAGTCAAAAAATGTAGGTATTTGGCTTTTTTCTGCGTCATCATAAAGTGACAATATGTACTCTGGCACTTTAACCCCCTGCCCCCACAATTTTCGCTCACCTGCATATTTTTGAGTATTTGACATAAGGTCTTTTTCTTGAACCGACTTTATTTTTAGATCTTGACCTAATCCAACCACATCAATTAACAAAGGGGTAGCACCTTGACTCTTAACGTAGTCAGTTACAAATTTCACTTTGTCAACGTCATTTACTGTATTATTTAGAAGATCCATGCTTTTAACGATATCGCTATCAATAAACTCTAATGATTTATCTTCCTGAAGACGATTTGCTTTTAATAATTCACCATTCATTACATACAAATTCAATAGCATAAAATAATATTCATACTTATTGAATTTGTAGACTAACTCCTCTATCGATCTAATAGCATTAGTATAGTCTTTTTTTTGTACATATAGCTCAGCAAGCCTAAGGTTCTTAGACATCTCGATTTTTGGAGGTAGTATAGGAAGTAATCTATATAAGCTTTTTAATACCCAGTAAAACGTTAACTTATACGATTGACTTTTTGATAGCATGAATAGAGCCTTTTACATTATCTTTATAACTTCGAAATTTCGAAGATGCTACCATATTAAATTTTCAATAATGTAAGGTTAAGTAAGGCATTGTATTCATCTTAGTTACAAACTGTATTGTATAAAAAAGCCTAATTATTAGACAACGCCCAGATTATTATTAAAAGATATTAACCAATATTACAAGTTAATGTCATATAGTTTATTTAGAACGGGTTTGATACAAACTCAATGTCATTCCATCGCTTATTCCTCCCTTCATCTCTGTTTCACATTCTAAGACTATAGTATTTAAAATACTGTCAAAACCATGAGTACCCGTGAAACCACTAAAACGATACCAGTACGAGCGCTATGCCGTTCTTTGTAACCTCGCCTACCCTAGAGTTTTTAAGCAAACTCGCTATGGTTTCGATCCAAATGGACAGCGCGTCATAAAGAACCAGTTTGGTAAGACGATGATTCGGGTTCTTTGGAGTAGCGACAAAGATGAAGTGGTTGTGGTTATTAAAGGGTCACATAGTGTATCAGACTGGATGCTTAACTTTGCTCTTTGGACGAGAAGCTGCAAAAGGATTGGACTCAACTATCGTGTTCACGCGGGGTTTTATCACCTGATGTTTCAAGAGAGCCAGCCGAGCCGCAACGAAGACAAGTTAGGTTTGAGCGTGATTGAGCGATTAGAAACGGTTCTTATACCGTTATTGGAACAAGGGAAAAGGATTGCGATTACTGGGCACTCCTCCGGCGGCGCCATTGGTTGTGTCTTTGCGGATTATTTTGACAAGAAATACCCTGGCTGCATTAAGCGAATCGTGACCTTTGGACAACCAGCAATTGGTGATTGGAGCTTTAAGAAGCGCTATCGCCTTCGCAAAAAAACCTATCGTATATGTTGTGACATCGACATTGTGACCTTCATGCCGCCCGTACCTTTACTGTATTGGCATGTAGGAAAGGTACTTTGGCTATACAACGGCAGAATCTATGAAAACACCCCAACGTTTATTCGCCTTGGACGTTCTATTTTTAGCTGGTTGATTAGGCCTTTCTCTTACCACTTGATGAGTAAATACATACGTAATAAAGACTTCTTTGATCAGCATTGAAACTCGTATTTGCACCGCAAAGAAAGAGCACATACTGCTAGCAGTCTGTGCTCTGGTATTTACTAATCTATCTGTATTGCGCTTTGATTGTTAAAGCTTGAATCGAGACAACTCTTGTTTCAAATCACTTGCTAAATTGCTGAGCTGATCCGCCTGAGACACAGCATCCGTCGCATCAAGTGCCATAACGTCACTCACTTCACGAACAGATTCAGTATTAGCATTAATTTCAGCAGTAACCAGTGACTGCTCTTCCGCAGCAGAAGCAATTTGAGTCGCCATATCACTGATCACTTGAATCGCTTCACGGATTTGAGCCAAGCTCTCTCCCGCCATATCAACATCATGCACACTTGTCTCTGCCATGTCGTGACTTTGAGTCATCACTTTAACCGCGCTATTTGTCGCCTGTTGCAAGCGCTTGATCTTATCTTCAATTTCTTCCGTTGAAGCATGAGTACGCTGTGACAATACTCGAACCTCATCAGCTACAACGGCAAAGCCACGACCTTGTTCACCAGCCCTCGCCGCTTCAATCGCAGCATTTAGTGCCAGTAGGTTAGTTTGTTCAGCGATCTCACGTATCGTCGCTAAGATAGACGCAATTTGTTGCCCATGCTCTTCTAGCTCGCTGATAATAGATACAGCGCTCGTCAGTTCAGTAGCAAGCTCATTGATTGATGATTGGCTTTTTGCCATCTGCTGGAAGCCTTGCTCGCTTAATTCAACCGAATGACTGGCGCTTTTCGCTGTATTGTCTGCGTTAGAAGCGATCTCAGCCGTCGCAGTCGCCATTTCAGTTACCGCAGTAGCTACCATTGTAATTTCATCTTGCTGTCGGCTGACGCTATCACTGCGCTTAAGGGCACTCTCATTGGCATGCTCAGCACCATTGTTCATTGCTGTGGATACTTGAGTAACGTTGGTCATCATTCCATGCAGTCGATCGACAAACACATTGAACTTATCGGCCAACTGACCAACTTCATCTTTGCTGGATACTTGAAGGCGTTGCGTTAAGTCACCTTCACCCTCTGCGATATCTGCGAGAGCTTCGCTCACTCGTCCTAGCTCCACCAACTGGCGAGCAACAAACCAAGACGTCGCTGCAGCCATCACAATCAAAACAATCAAGCCTGTAGTGATCTGACTGACCAACATGTCGAACAGAGGTTGTTCCAAGACATCTTTATCCATCTCAATCACAAGTAACCAATCTGTACCACTGATTGGCTCCGCCATGATCACTCGTTCGTGACCATCAACTTGGGTAAAGATCGTCGTTAGATTCTGCGCTGCACTGTTTAAACCAGCAACACTCAACTCCGGAGCGATGTCATTCACCTGTTTAAGAATAAAGTCTTCGTTTTGGTGAGCGACCACCGTACCTTGTTTGTCGATAAGGATCGCTCGACCATTTCCTGGAACCTGGATAGCTAATACGTCTTTAATCAGCTTGTCCAACGCGAGGTTCGAAGCAACGACACCAATAATGGATCCGTTCTCGGTGACCGGATCGGTCAGTGTAACCACGAGCGCCTGCATCGTAACGCTTACATACGGCTTGGTTGTGACGGCTTTGTTTTGAGCTAACGTCTCTTTATACCAGCCACGAACTCTTGGGTCGTACCCTGCTTTATTGAGAGAAGGATCATGACGGAACATCTCCCCGTCTTTATTGCCGTAATAACTCAATCCAAAGCCACCAGATACAAGGGTTTGACGTAAGTGCGGGACAATATCTAATGAAGGGTTAAGTTGAACTTGTTGTTGAAGACCATGTACGGCTTGTTTCTTGTCGTAAAACCAATCACTGATCCCTTTTGCATGGGCATTCAGCGTGTTACGACTTTCACTCTCTATAGCCTGCCAGCTGTTACTTTGAAACGTCTTATAACCCATAAAAAGAAGAATTGCGGATGTAAAAGCAATCGCCAAAACTACAGAGAAAACCATTTTCCTCTTTAGACTAAATTGCATATTAAGAACCTCTTATAGAACAATTAAAGAAATATAAAGAGAAATCCTATCACCCATACTCATGTTTTTATTAGGGTTATCCCAAAAAACAATGAAACAAATTGAGCATTATGTTTAATTGTGACTTTGATTTATTTACTGGTTTATCAACGATAAAGATTATTTAGTCACAAACAAAAGCGAGTTGTAGAAAACAAAGTAAAAGTAAAAGTAAAAGCAGAGTGCTCAAACAGAGCAGATAAGCAGATAAGCAGATAAGCAGATAAGCAGATAAGCAGATAAGCAGATAAGCAGATAAAAAATAAGACGCCAGATACGAAAAAACCAGCCACTAAGACTGGTTTTTCTGAATGATGGAGGCGCCTCCCGGAGTCGAACCGAGGTCCACGGATTTGCAATCCGCTGCATAGCCACTCTGCCAAGGAATCAACATTACAAAATTTGGAGCGATACATCGGGTTCGAACCGATGACCTCAACCTTGGCAAGGTTGCGCTCTACCAACTGAGCTAGTATCGCATTTTCATTCTTAGTATCTCTTAACTTATCAAACTAAGAGAAAGAATGGAGGCGCCTCCCGGAGTCGAACCGAGGTCCACGGATTTGCAATCCGCTGCATAGCCACTCTGCCAAGGCGCCTTTTTATTTCAACACTTTAGGGACTAAGTAAGTCACTCCGCTGTGTTCGGGTGCCTACTTTACGGATTAAGGAGAGATAGTCAAACAAAAAAGTGAATTTAAATTCTGTTTGCTGACATTTAAATCAAATTGCTGCATGTTCGATCTTTTCAGCTAAAAAACACACAGCAAATTGGTTTAAATTCGCGACTCGCGGTCTACCACTTCTTCATGAAGCGACCAACCAAAGTCGGGTGATATGCCCAACAATGATCAAACATAGTCATTAATTGAGGGTTACCGTACTTAGAAAGGCTTACTGCGTGGAAACGGTTCTTATGTTCCTTCAACTTTTCAACCTGAGCGATCATCTCGTCAGACTGCTTAGGGGCAATAAAATCAGAGAGCACGATTAAATCGGCATTCTTGTATTTGTCGCCTGTCATCAAATCGATCGATTTCATCAATACAGGTTCCAAATCTGTACCTCCGTGAAATGAATAGCTCAAGAAGTCACTCGCTTCACGTAAGCCATCTTGTCTTGTTAGCTCGTAAGTAATCTGTTCAGAAGAGAAAAGGATCACGTAACAATCTCGTTCTTCCGCAAGAGCAATTTGCATTAGTGCATAGGCCATTGCTTTAGCAGATTGCTCAGGAAAGCCACTCATGGAACCAGAGGCATCTACACAAACAATAAACGGCCCCTTTTCGATATCAACGTGTTTACTGTCTGGCTTTTGCGCCTTAACTTTACGTAACGTACGAGACTTACCTTTGGAGCGGTAACTTAGTAAGCGTTTGTCTGCCAAGTGTTTGTAGAAGATAACTTCAAGCTCTGGGTAAGCCAAGAACATGGTTTCGTTTGGCAGCATCTTGTTAAGATCATCGCTTTCATGAATACCGACGATATCGTCTACGGCTTCATCGCTTTTCTCTTCAACCATCTGCAGCTCTTCTACAGGGGCTTTATGTAACGAAGGATCGTCTTCCATGCCCGCCATACGGCCCAGCTTCTCAGCGATCTCTTGTAGACCTTTGTGTTTATTTAAAAACTCTGCGTGACGCTTCATTACGGTTAAGTCCGTTTTACTTAACTTAGCAGAAGCCATATCCCACAAACGCCCAACACTGCCCTCATCACCAGATTCCGTCACTTTATCCATGTTTTTCATGGTTTCCATACGTTGGTAGAGATCCGCTAAAACTTTCTCTTTACTGGTTTCAAGTTCTGTCACTTGGGCTTGCTTGATAGCATCTGACAGCGATTGGTACCACTGATCGCAGAAGTAGTGTGGGAACATCGCATTATAAACGCCCTTGTTGTTTTCCATCAGGCGTCTAGCTTGCAGGTAAAACGCTGAGTGCCACTCCAATTTTTTGATGACATTATCGATCTCATCAAAAAACTGGGGTTCATCCCAGTGAATCACTTCTTGATAAAGCGCGATTTCTTCTTGGAATCGGTCGGTCTCACACACCTTCGTAACGCGTTTTTTTACTTTACCGCGCCATTTCACTAGGTGGTTTTTCACCGACGTTTTTACCCCTTTATTCTCAGCAGCCATCATCACTTGAGAACGGGCGATGAGATCATTCATCGCCGTATCAATGATGCCTGAGTCAGCAACCATTAAAGCAAGGTTTAAACCGTCTGCTCCTAACATACTTGTCCCCTCTACTCGAAGTACTGACTCATAAATTTAAGACGCTGAGCAATCTTGCTGCTCTTCACTTTCGCGGTCTCAAGCTCTTGTGTTACCGCTTGCAAACTTGACTCCATCGCTTTTGGTAGCTCTGGGTCAATATAGTTGTGAGGTAGCGCATCGTGGAAATCGGTACGTACTCGTTTCAGCTTGAATTCAGCTTCGTTTAGCTGCTCAAGTGCTCGCTCAGCGCCACTCAACCATTTGTTATAAAGCTCTTGGTCCAAACCATCAGTGGTCACAACACTGACTAATACCGAGCGGTTCGCGATGTCTTTAATCACTAGCTGGTTCGATGCATCAAGATCCAACTTCAAGCGACACAGATTCTTGTTTTCGTTTACGTAACCGTAAATATCTCCGTGCCCTTCTTTAAGCACACGATCGAAATCATCTTTCGCTACGTAAACCCAACGACTATCGCCTTTCTCTGATTCTGAAACTGACATGTTGCTTTGCAGCAGAACTAACTTAACTAAGTTGTAAGCACTACCGACGCTGTACGTCTTCGCGTTTTTAATATCGCTGTGGTAAACGTCTTTACGTAGAAGGCCGCTGGTTGTCTCCATTGAGAGGGAAACAGAAAGTGTTGATTCAACTTCGTCTTGGATATCTTCAAGCTCTTCACGTGACATTTCAATTTGAGCTTTGGACTCTTGTTGATCAAAAGCTCGATTCAACGCAAAGTCTTTGACCACACTACGAACCACATCTCGTGATTCTGGGCTGTGCCACAAACAATCTTGCAGTAAAAGAATATCAAGCGGGTTTACGCTGTCACGACCACTGAAGAACGCACTCGCCTTCAGCAGTTTCACAGCTTTCTTCCAACGTCTGTCTGAAACATACAGATCGGATTCAGAAGTTGAACCCTGCTGCTTAACCGTTTCTTCTAGCATGGTTTTCAACTCATACAGCTTATTGAATGCGTTATCTGTCAGTTCAAGCTTGTCGAGTTCTTTTTGCCACTGGTGATATTCAATATCCGTGATCGCCAATCCCTTCGGGATCTCAGCTTCTTGAGAAGTGCCTGCCGTCAGCATCGACTTGAAGTTTTGTTTGTTCTGAATGCGGTTTACAAACACGCGAACAAGCATTCGGTCATAAAGCGCTTCTAGGCCGCTATCTTCATCTGGAAGTTCATTCGACGCAGAGACCAATAAGCGCATTGGTACGCGTTCAATATCACTACCGTTCTTGAACGTTTTTTCATTCACAACAGTAAGGAGTGTATTAAGGATTGCCGGACCAGCTTTCCAGATTTCATCAAGGAATACGACTTGAGCGGTTGGAAGGTAGCCTTCAGTCAACCTTACGTAGCGACCGTTGTCTTTCAGTTCTTGGATACTTAGAGGACCGAACACTTCTTCAGGCGTAGAAAAGCGTGTCATCAAATATTCGAAATAGCTGCTGTTATCGAAAGCTTGGATTAGGCGTTTAGCGATAAGACTTTTTGCAATGCCTGGAGGGCCTAGTAGGAAAACACTTTCACCAGCCAAAGCAGCCAGTAAACAGAGCTTAATGGTATCTTCTCTTTCGTAGACACCATCAGAGAGAGCATGCGCTAATTTGTTAATTCTTTCAGAGAGTAGCGCCTTGTCAGCATGTGAAGAAATAGAAGGGGTCATGCATTACTCCGAAAATCTTTGGACAATAAAGAGTGTAGATTTGTTTTTATACATTTGTTAGCACTTTGTTACAAGTGTATTTTATTATTGAGTTGCATTTATATCAGATGGTTACGTCAGTAATTTCGATGTAATCATAGATTGCAAATTTGAGAGTGGAGTCACGGATGGTGTGAAATTTAATTCAAAACTATGTCTAAATTTTCTTTTATTTTCGACACCATAGAAGTTAAGGTGGTGCACGTCTTTCGAATACGACAAATTGGCAAGGAACGTGGCCAGACTGCATGAATAAAGTTATCCATCAATGGAAAAGTATTTCTCTCATAGAAGAGACCGTGACGCTCCCTACGAACGTTGTGGTAAAACATACAACAATCAATCACCCTGGTGCGGCCGTTATTCTTCCTATCACCTCATCTGGAAAAATCATCCTGATTAACCAGTTTCGTCCTTCCCTTAAAAAGTGGCTTTTAGAACTGCCTGCAGGCACGATGGAAGTTAACGAGACACCTCTTGAATGCGCACAGCGCGAACTGGAAGAAGAAACAGGTTACAGTGCAACTTCTTTTCAAAGCTTGGGGCAAGTTACGCCTTTAGCTGGCTTCTGCGATGAGATACAGCATCTATTCGTCGCAAAAGACCTTAGCCTCACAACCCGCTTTGAATGTGATGAAGATGAAGTCATAGAAGTGATCGAGCTGAGCTTAGAAGAACTGCACGACAAAATACGACACGATCAAATCACCGATACAAAAACTATCGCTTGTTTAAGTAAAGCCCAACTCTGCGGCTACCTATAATACTCTAGGAGAGAAACATGGACTTTCGTTCTGATACCGTAACTAAACCCTCACAAGCAATGCGCAGTGTAATGGCAAACGCAGAAGTCGGTGATGATGTATATGGTGACGACCCAACCGTAAATGAACTTGAGCAGTGGGCTGCAAACGAAACGGGTTTTGAAGCCGCGATGTTCACCTCTTCAGGTACGCAAGCTAATCTACTCGGCCTAATGGCACACTGTGAGCGTGGAGACGAATACCTTTGTGGTCAACAAGCGCACAACTACAAATACGAAGCTGGCGGCGCTGCGGTACTGGGTTCGATTCAACCTCAACCAATCGAGAACAACCCTGACGGCACTCTTGATTTCAAAAAGCTTGCCGCTGCTATTAAGCCAGACGACAGCCACTTCGCTCGCACTAAACTCCTAAGCTTAGAAAACACGATTAACGGCAAAGTACTGCCAATGTCTTACCTAGCGGAAGCTCGTGATTTCGTAAACCAACACGGTTTGCAAATGCACCTAGACGGCGCGCGAGTATATAACGCAGCAGTGGCACTAGACGTGCACATCAAAGAGATCGCACAACACTTCGATTCGATGACGATTTGTTTATCAAAAGGTTTGGGTGCTCCGATTGGCTCTCTGCTACTTGGTAGTAAAGAGTACATCGCTAAAGCAC
Organism: Vibrio sp. 99K-1; assembly: GCF_013114585.1. Classification (NCBI taxonomy): domain Bacteria; kingdom Pseudomonadati; phylum Pseudomonadota; class Gammaproteobacteria; order Vibrionales; family Vibrionaceae; genus Vibrio; species Vibrio sp. 99K-1. The sequence continues at coordinate 2,521 of NZ_VTXF01000053.1, read as the reverse complement.
GTCGACTACGTAAAATGGTCGGTGGTGGTATGCGCCAAGCGGGTATTCTTGCCGCAGCAGGAAAAATGGCGCTGACTGAGAACGTTACTCAGCTCAAAGCTGACCACGAGAACGCGAAAAACCTGGCTATTGGCTTGAGTAAATTGGAAGGCTTCTCGGTTAACCCGGATTTCGTTCAAACAAATATCGTATTTGCGAAGTTAGACGAGTCAGTGGATATCAACCGTATCGCAGGTGAACTTAGCGAACAAGGTATTACAATGACACCTGGTAACCCTGTACGTTTTGTCACTCACCGCGATATTAGTGCAGAGGATATTTCTCGATTCTTAAATGAATTACAAAAAGCGCTGACAGTCTAATACCATAATCAGCCCTTAACGAATCGTAAAATGCCACACTATGTCGTGTGGCATTTTTTACCATCAGTCAGTTAATACTTATTCCGGTTTAGGTACTACACGCATGTTGTCCATATAGTAATCAGGAATAATACGAGGGTAAAATCTATCCTCTAGACACTCATAAAGGAACTCATCATCATTTCTGTTTTGCGGCGGTAAACCACATACTTTGATTGCGCGACCATTATTGACATATTCCTGCTTTTGGTTATCAAAAATCTCTTCAACAAAATAGAATTTATTGCCTTTGACTACGCCACCATAACTGCGGTCAAACATACTTTGACTTAGAGCGAAGTTCGCAACTTCGTTGTTATTCAAGTTGCTGTACACTTTCATTGTATAATGACTAACATCGGCATCAAATAGCTGGTCTTTTGACAAGACTAATTCTTGCTTTGCAAACATAATATTTCGATACACGATAGCACCACTATCATGCACTAAAGTCACACGATAACCCATGATGTCCTGGCCATACACCCTTAAGTCCACACCACTTATCGCTTGTAAGCCATTAAAAATCCACTCCCAAGGGTTAATAACAGACGGAAGGATTTGATATAGCGTAGTCATCGCAGTATTCCCACCACTGAGATCTTCAACAATCGCAGAACCTTCACTTTGATCAAGTAACGAGCCTACTGTAATCGGGAAGGATTGACTACGGAAATTAGGAACATACACACACAGCTCTTCAAGCGTAATGCCATTAGTAAAACCACTACCTTCAATCTCGTCACTATTACATAAATGACGCTCGGATTCCCCGGTGACCACTTTAGGAATGTGTTTTACAACCGCATTTACAGCACTCGCTAAATTGAATGTTTTCCCGATATTGACCAGCTTAAAGTTTGTTGTAACAGCCTTATTCATTGCCTGAGAGGCAGAGTTTACAAAAGTCGCCCCTGTAGGCCCTGTTGTAATTTTGACTAATGAATTAAACAAACGACGAATGTTAGGAACCATCGCCTTTTTCCAAATTTCAGAATTCAAATTAACATCCGACACGCTCTTCTTCATCACTTCCCAAGAGATTGGATCGATACCTGCAGGTTTTAAATCATTATTTACTTTGTCTTTTGAAACAAACAAAGTCGATTCATTTTGCATAATATAAGAGCGAAGGTTTGAAAGAAATTCAATAACAGAAACACCCTGTTCACCAGGCTTAAAATACTCTGCTGGATATAAAACTTCTGCGTTACCCGTAGGGATCGTCTCAAGCCCAAACAACATCACCTCCGAAAGACTTACCTCTTTGTAGGCCACGTACGAGTTGTTCCAAGTTTTAACTATAGGCGTAGTAGTACACTCCGCACACCTAACTATGTCTCGAATTACATCCTTTAAAAGCTTGTCTAACTCCCTTTCAGCAGTAGTCATCGATAACTTTTCTGAAAGATATTTTTGTATAAACAGCAGCTCTTGATAATGGATTTTCTCTGCTTTTGTTGGCTTTGGTGACGAAAAATCTATTTGCTCAATTTCAGCATCATGAAAGCGCTTTGCTTCATTATCATACTGAACGAACAATTGTTGTTTTGCACCGACAAAATCTAGCCCTGTTTTACTGCTGTTTTCATCCAGCTCTCGGCGAATGATTGTTTGTAGTTCAGGGTTAATACGAGCGTCCATAATGGACTGCGTGTCTGCGATAATAGGGCTAACATAACCCTGATCTCCATGATGAACATCGGCAAGAACGATATTAGTATTACTAATCATCTCGAGCTTGACATTAAGATATTGTTTCTTAATTGGCTCTTGCTCTTGATACCAATTCGAAGAAACCGAATCGTATTTTTCTTTCAGATAATCCTTACAAGGATTCTCTTCCGAACGGTAAGTTAAGCAATTCTTCGAAAGAACCAACTGAAATAGGTATAGGGAGTCATGGTATTGAGGATCCACTTGGTCATAAAACACCGTTTGAACAACCGACGAGTGATTAACGTCTTGTGCAAAAGAAGTATTCGACAAAAGCGCGCTCATTAATACGAACGGCAAAGCCTTAGATATTTTCATGTATTTTTATTCTCGCTGAGATTTTATGCTTCGCCGCTAATAATAAAAATAACAATAAAAATAACAATCGAACCTAGTGATAAAAC
>NZ_VTXF01000052.1:0-13752 GCF_013114585.1 Vibrio sp. 99K-1 | reverse complement strand
TTGTGCGCTTCAATGAGGCGGTTATCTCCGCCAATAAGTGCAAGAACGCTGAGGGATTTGGGCGCAGAAAAGGTCAGGTCGAAGCCAGATTTGTGTTTTTCTCGTTTCCCTTTAATGGTTTCACCACCAAGATTGCCAGAGAGCACCGATTCTAGGGTGGCTTGCTCTACGGGTTTACCCGCCAGTCCCGCTTCGATGGCCAGCTTGCCATGCCAGAAGGTGTTTTCTTCCTGGTCTTGCTCCTTGAGGTAGTAGTTATCGCCCGCGTCTTTTTCTAAAGAGACGTCAGGTAGGTCTTTGTGTTTTTCTTCGCTGAGGTAATATTTGGCAGCGCCAGAAGCGGATTTCAATGGGCTAATAGAAAGCATGAGTATTGTCCTTGTGCAACGCAAATCGCCGCTAACAGCAAAACTGAGCGGTGGTTATATCGAGAGGAGGAGTTAAAAGCCTTGCTATTGCAAGGCTTTGTATAGTGATGATTCGAGATGATAAGGCTCTATGTACATTTCTAGTGCACTATAACTAAATGTTTAGTAGTAACTAAGATTGAGTCAGTCCACTTTTTGACACGATGAATGCCAAGTACAGGCAAGTCATGCCTATCGAATGCAATAAACCAAATAAAGAGTACTCCATGCTGATGCTCAGGAGTAAAGCGAATCCTGCAGAGGTGAGTACAATGTAGTGAGGCGTGTTGGGGCGTTTTTTAACAAAAACCACCACGAGGCGCTTCAAACCATACAGTAATAAAGAGCCCGTGGTCGCGATGAAAAGTTGCGTCCATTGAAATGGACTCTCGGTGATCTGCATAAGACAAAGTGCGGAAAATAAGAGCGAGACGACCAAGGTCTCGAAGATGAATCTAGACAAACTCGGTAACATGAAAATATCTAATAGACTTGGGATGCAATGACCTATTTCTGTCTTGTGTGGCTATCGACTATTTGGTGCGCTATTCAACCATATCGCCCGCTTCCATCTCTATTTCCGGCGAGATGGCTTGCTCTTCAATGGTGCGTTGCGCTTGCTCCTGGTACTCGTGATTGTCTTGAGCCTTTGACTCGACCATCGCTTGCACGGTGTCACTTTGCATCGCTTCTTTCATTTGGCTTGCCTCGTTGAGCATCTCTTCTTTTGAATCGAACTTGGCTTGTTGCAGGTCGAGAAGGGGTTGCTGCTCTTCTTTAGATAGGTGAAGGCTCGGTGCGACGCTTTCGTAGTAGGTGGCTTGGGCATAGGCCTCCTGCATAGGCTGTGACAATGTCACGCTTCGTTTATTGAAAGAAGGGCAGATGTCTTTCATGACATCGAACTCCAAATCCAGTTTAGTGATGAGATCGACACCTGGCGTGCGTAAGTAACATTGCAAATCATCCAAAGCTTGGATCTCACTCGGCGAGACCACCGGTCTTGTGACCGTTTGATGGCCCAATGACACGCCATCACGCAGCGTGTTCGCACCGTACGACACGTTTTCTTTAGAAATATCGACTTCTTGCTCCCCCAAGTCTTTGGAAGAGATTTGCGCCATTTGTGCGGAAGGAGCACGAAAGAAAAAGCGCGTGTTCAACAAATCAAACATCTCATCGGCGGCGTTCTTGCCATAGGTTTTCACTAACTGCGCGTACGATTGGATACCAATTAAGTAGCACCCGCCAAATTTTCTCACTTCGGCTATGATGGAACCCAATTCTGGCAGTTTGTGAAGGCTGGGCATTTCATCCATCAATACCCAAATGCGGCGGTCTTCATCGGCTTCTAATCCTAAAATGGCGTTGGACGCGATAGCCAACCACATGGAGATGAGCGGTCGCAGTGACGCATGCTGCTGCGCGTTACTCGATAAGAACAAAAACCCGGTTTGCTTATCGTCTTGCACCCAGTCTGTAATAGAAAACTTCTTCTGCAGCGCTTCGTCTCGATGCTCATCATCAAGACCGTCTAAAAAACGCATGCTTTTCATGTAGGTGGCCAACACCGACTTGATGGAAATCGCGGTTTTCTTGATGTCCTTCGATGCCAGGGCCGCCGCCTCGGTGCCTTCAAGAAAATTACCTAACGCTTCAAGCTCACTGGTCAAAATTAAACTCAATAGGCGTGCGGTCGTCGCGGGTTTATTGTCCTGGCTCATGCGAAAGGCGGTGGATGAAAAAATGGTGCGCGCTGAGTCAACCCAAAACGGATCGCCATCGCCGTGTTGTGGGATGAGGGCCGCGGCCATGTTCTCAAAGTCGGGGGCGTCTTTCGCGTCGCACCACACGTCCCAATTCGCGCATCGAGCATCAAACGGATTCAATATGACGTCGGTCTCAGGGCGGTAGAATTTACTGGTGAACACACACCCTTTGTCGTAAATGATGGCTTTGTCGCCACGCGCTCGTATCCATCGCACCAGTTTGCGGATCATCACTGATTTACCCGCGCCCGTGGTGCCATCAATGAGCAGATGTTGCACCTCAAACGATTGTTTGAGCAGCGCATGGCCATCAATCTTAAATTTAGAAATGGTGCCATCGCCATAACCGCGTTTACGGTTCACTTTAGCGCGCTTAATTTGCCTCTTAGTTAAGACTTGTGGCTCAACCAGGCGAAAACCACGCACATGAAAGTCTTCACTCTGTTTCTCGCCTTGCTCTTTGAAAAAACGCTGCAGCAAATAAAAGATGAAGAATCCGACCAACATCGAAATGAGGTAGTAGACTTGGAAGTTGCGCCACACCTCGGCGTGAATATCGAGAAGCACGACATTTTCAAGCTGAGACGCGAGCGTGGACTGGTAGCGCTCACCGTCCCACACCGTGGTCACCAAGCTGTCTAATGGTTTGCCGAACTTAGCGTATAAAATGTTCCGCCAGTAATAGAACTCACCCCAAAAGGCGTGACGCGGAGCTTGCCACAGTGTCAGGGCGAGGGTAGCCAATAACATCCCAAAACCAATGAACTTGATGAGGGTGTTGTTGACTTGAAAGAACATTCGAATGGAATGGAAGGTGACTTGGCCACCTCGGGTAAAATGGTTACTTTTCTTACGGGTACGCATCGTCGCTCCTTATTTAAGAGTTGGCGTTGAAGGTAAAGTGGTGAAATGAACGTATTCACTGCCATTCAAAGGAAAGGCCGCGCTTACGCCATGATTTTCATTGGGGATTTGATACACTGTGCGACTGATTGGATAAACAGAGCGCTTTGATGAGTCAAAATTTAAAACACTACCTAGCTCTGGATGAGCTGGTTACCCATTCACTGCTGACGCTCTATTGCACTATGAGTCAGCAAGGCGGGTTTTGGACGGTCAAGAAACGCAATGCCTTCTTGGTGAAATACCTCAAACCGAAAGTAAAGCAGGCTCAATTCTCTGTGTGCAAGAACGACCTAAAAACCATGCTCACTATTGGTCGCCAAACCAGAGGTAATCTTGAGCAAAAGTTGTGGGCGGTCAATCAACTGAACCTTGAGTTTCAGGCTCGATTGTCCCAGGCGGATGAACTCTATCTCATGCTGACAGACCTCAATGAGCAGCACCAATTTCCTTCCGAGATCGACCATCCCGACAAAGCGAGAGAGGAGGAGACCTTGTATATGACCCAGTCAGAAATTGAAGAGGGGTTTGATAAAGACAATAACCAAATTAAACCCTTGGTGATGACTGTCAAAACGACGCGCCTCAAAGCGCTGACTGAGGCCGTGCAAGCCAAAGGTGTCTATCGGGTAGAAATCGAGCATGTGGATGAGCATGAAGTGATTCACTTACTCTTGCATCGCATTTCCTCCCCAAAAAGTGAGCGATAAGCGCGTTGTTGGACAATGACCTCTTCATTTCTCCCCCTCTATGCCATCTCAGCTTTTATATGAGACCCAGTTAACAAAGCATCACTACTTTCAAATGAATTTTGACACACACTTCGACAAGCATTATATATGCAGCCGCTTAGTCATATAAAAATTCAACAATAAGTAGGCTTAACATGAACCCAATGATTAAAACGTTACTGAACATTCGCACTTTGCGAGCATTCTCTCGAGAATTAACTTTTGAGCAGCTTGAAGACGCACTGGATAAATTAACAACCGTGTATCTGGAACGCCAGGAAAGCGAAGAAGTTGAACGTGAAGCGCGCGCAGAAAAAGAGGCCAAAGTGGCTGAAATGGCAAAACAAATGTCAGAGATTGGAATAGGGGTAGAGGACTTACTGGCCGCGCTCTCTGGACAGCCAAAAACAAAAAAAATTCGTCAATCAAGACCCGCGAAATACCAATACACTGATGAGAGCGGCACTGAAAAAACATGGACAGGACAAGGTCGCACACCTTCGGCCATTCAAACGAAATTAGATGCGGGTCAATCCATGGATGATTTTTTGATTAATCGCTAGTTTCTTTTACTCAAAAAAAGCGCCCCTGCAGACGACTATAACGGTCATACTTGATCTACTCGATGCCCTTGGCTCAGCAAAAAGTCAGGGCAATGGACAGAGCCCCCATGACTTAGCGCTGGCAAACACATATCAATATTACAAAGCATTAAACGAAAGGTGGTTTAATGCTCTATTGCCCCTTTATATGGTAACAAGCCACGAAAGACTTCCATCACCTTCAATTACAGTAATTATAAATAAAGAGGGCTTCAGAGCTTTGGCTCGTTGTTTGCCGTTTTTATAGATATAGTCACACAGTTTCAATCAAATGGATTAACTCATTGCGCCTTTGGTTAGAAACGACCGACCAGTGTACACCTTGTATCGCTCCCTCTAGAATCCAAAGCAGTTCAAGTTTAACGGGAACATTATGCGAAGCTCGAATGGCGAGGAAAGCGTTGGCTGCGCCAACACGATATAAACACTCAACAGAATCAATACCAGCCTTTCTGAGCATCCGTTCTGTGCTTGCTTGAAAGTTCGGTAATACTCTCAATTTAACGGGGAAAGATAAACGTTTTGATAACCCTCTATTCTGGGAATCGTTCAGTGCACCTTTAGCTAATTGAAGCACTTGGTTGCGATCCTTCAATACATCATTAGGTAGGATGTAATAAGAGGTGACAACCCGACCCGTCCGTTTTGTATAAGAAAAGGGCTGAAATCCACGCTTTTCAAACACTTTTTTTTGGCTTTCATTCGCTCTTATGCATAATCGTTGTTCCGCAACGAAAGCAAAAACTGTCTTATCTGAAAATAAACCAAATCCGCCGAACATAGAGTGCGATGTTATGCTTCCTAATGGTGATAATAGATCCATGTAATATTTCAAAAAATTGTTAGGCATGCTAATGAGTACTGTAATGTTTAACCTCATGTTGAGAGGAGATATGATTTAACTATTTTATGGGCTAATGCAAAGAAAAAGCATGATCGAGTTCTCACATTAATCGTCCATTTGGAGCCCCGAATAACATGACCATAATACGGTGATCTGCGTATCACCTCGATAACAAGGAAAGGGCCGAGAAGTAGAGGGGAAGTGAGAGAAAAATATAAAATAACTTCAAAACCCGTCCGGTTCTTACCATCAATAAAGTAGCCCACAGAGACGGTCCACTAAAATTTTCTGAGACGAAAAAAATAGGGGTTGGTCGCTCTCAGTGAGCTAGGGTTATCGATTAAAAACGAAAATACTTCTGACGCACTGCGTTTGTCTGGCTCACTCTACTTACTACATGCAAGCATATAGCTGGTAGAGCGAACCTTGATTTATTCCATAACACGAAAGTGGGGTGGGTAAAGTCGTACAGCGTTGGGAAAGTGAACCCATTGAATGTTCTGCTTGTTCAGGGGTCTCACAAGGGTTGATTGTTTTTATAACTCAGGAAAAAATTTCTTAAGATCACGATGTAGATTAGCTGGGCAATCTCCAATTGCGATCCAATAGTCAACAATACCTTTGATTTTTCCGATATCTGCATGACCGTTGTCATGCATAATTTTCATTAACTCTAAAGTCGGAATAGACTTCACTTCAAACGCTTCGGCTAACTCAGCCATGTCTTGATCATCTGTCACCACAGGAATATCTAACTCTAGCGCATACGCAATGTAGAGGGCATCAACCTTTGAGGGGCCAGGTAAGTCCGTCGTAACGTAATCCCAGATATATGAAAATGAGTGGTTTATTGCATTTTTTTGTTTGCGCCCTATTGTAGGGAAATGCTTTCTGTTCTCTTCATATTCTTCTTCATTGACCCATGGGAACTTTGAATTTAATCGACGATTACCAAGTTCCTCATTGAGTTCAGGGAGGATATAAAGACAGTAATCGTCGTCACCAAAAGAAACAAACAATAATGGTCGAATTGATTGGGCTAATCTGAGGTATGAATTGGTATCAACTAAGACTTTAGACTGGGGCATTTAAGTCAACTCAGAATAGATACTACGTGCATCCAATAGTGGCATATCTGTTACTGATTGAACAAAACCAGGGCCTTTTCTCTCCTCTTTGAGGTATCTTTTTAGCAAATCAAAGAAAGGCGTTTCAAAAGCTTTCTCTGACTTATTAATAAAATCACGAGCATCAAGCTCAGAGATATTACCTAGTAAAGCTTCACTTAAATTACTAAATTTCTTATTAAAATTCGTAATAGCACCATAAAAAGATTTAGGTAGGTCTATTTCCTGAACTTTGGCATTCAACGCATATTTATTCACTTGGCCCAGTACTGTATAAGGTGAAATACATTGACTATTTGCGATCTCTAATATTTTTGAAATTTTGGCTGAACTCGATCCTAGCTTGAAAATATCTAGATATGTTTTTTTTGCTAATTCATTAGGGAAAAGTAGAGCACCAGCAAAGTCATCTGCAAAATCTTCTGCTTCATCACCCGACAAAGATGGAGACAAACAGTGTCCTAGTTCATGTGCCATCCAGAATTTAAAATCATGAATATTTGTATCTAAATTAAGATATACCCATGTGGTTTGAGAGTCAGGGAGATGTATATGAATAGCATTTTCATGACGCTGCTTTGTCCCCCAGAGTACCGGAACAACTACGGCTTGTAGTTCGCTAAAGCGACGTATTAAATGGTCAAAATCTACAGTTTCAGTTTCACTAAGGTTTATATCTTTTCGTACTTTCGCTGTAACTTTACGCAAATACTCATAGTCACATGTTGGAGACTTTAAGATCGGCGGCATTTCTAATGTTTCGAAAGGTAAATAAGGAACTAAATGACGTAAAAATCGCCCTGTCTCTTGCGCTTTCTCAACATGGTGATCCTTTGTTTTTGTCCCTGCTTTCTTGCGAAAGGCAATTACAGGGGCATGAGGATCTTCATTGATAACAAGATCGGCGAAACTCAGCTTTAGTAGTTTACCAAGCTGTAGCAACTTATTAGGACGAGGGAATGACTTCTCATTTAACCACTGAGAAACAGCCTCTTTACTGACACCTAAGCTATCTGAAACAGCTGTCTGTGTTAAACCAGCTGATTCCATTGCACTCAAGGCGTTTTGAATATTTAATTTCTTTTTCATGGCCGAAGTATATTGTTGAACAGCCAGTCAGTCAAGTTTAGTCAAGTTAAAGAACCTGTAACTTGACTAATTTTATCCCAGATCAATTAAACTCTTTTTCGACTACTACAGAGACAGCTAAACACCTCGCATTCGGAACTCTTCCAGCTTTGGCGTTTGTTTAATATCACCAGCAGTAAGACTAGCCCTCGTCAGTCGCCTAACTTGGGTGCCAGTGGCGGGGGAAGAATATCTTCGTTGTTATCACCCATGAAAAAGGCACGCCGTGTGGCGTGCCTTTTTAGAGTGTGGTTGGTGTTAAGGAGGCTAGTAGTTAAAGCCCACCAAACGGTGCGATTGCGGCACTTGGTCGTAACACGGGTATTTAGTTTGTAGACCGTACTCGATGAGTGCTGTCGAAGACATAAAAGAAGCCGCTCCATCATACGCATTGAATCGATTAGGCTTGAATTTCAAATCCTGCTCTAACCCATACCAGATAATGTTCTCTATGAACTCGGTCGGGTTTTTCGCGTTGTGACTGACTGTCTTCAAGCTGCCGCCTGCTGGACAAAACCACGGCACCACATTGGTCTGGATTTGTTGGTTAATACTGCCGATGTGTGCGGCCTGCATTCCCCACAAAAACGCTTTGAGCTTAGCGTGCTGTTCGGTGCCAGGTTGGTCAAGGTAGCGGATGAAATAAGACAAGTTGTCGACCTGATCCATTAATTTTATATCTAATGAATGTAGATCATCCGATTGGTATCTGGTGTTCAGTTTCACGATAAGCTGCTCTAACGCTGGGCTTTTGTGCCACGGTTGCGCCATAGCTGGTAGGCTCACCAACACACTGAGTAAACCGCCTATTATCCATTTCATATATCACTCCAACCCTCACTAATATAGGCATAATATTAACACAGTTTACTATGTGTTTAAATATACAGCGCTGTGTTTTTAACCATTATCTTTAGGCGGCATGAGGGGATAGCCGGCAGCGGGATAATTGGCCACTTCGGTCGATTTAATGGGGGTGGTATCAACTTCCGCCTCGACTTTCTTTTGCACTCCATGATTGCCGTCGGCGGTCGGCGTTGGGGCCGTTTGCACCTCATTTTGCAAATGTCCCGCGTATAGTAAAGCATTCCCTTTCACGTTATGGTAGGAGCTGTCGACAAACAACTCGCCACTCTCATTGACCTTAAACATATCAGCGGCCACCTCCTGTGTTTTGGTTAACGATTGTTCAGCGCCCGTGTTCATTAAGGAGGCTTGCTCTGGTTGGAGCGTTGGCGTTTGCCCTAAGTCCTTGGGCTGATACAAAGATTTGAGCTCATTGAGTGACGTTTTTGAGGTGTTGACGCCGTATTGCTCCTGGAAACCAGCGCTGTGCGTGTATTTATCAAACCACTCTCTCACATCTTGCATGTCTTCCGGCTGACTGGCGTTCATCAAGCGGCCCACTTCTTTAGGACTATTTTCTTCTAAATATTGCTGGAAACCTGTGATGGCACTGGCACTGAAATTCACCGTGTCGTTTTTCACTCTCGATTGCATGTGGCTTAGGCTGTCGACCTGTGCGTTCGATTCATTGACCGCGGCCGCGGTTTGTTGAGTGCGCTGCGCATTGATCGCAAAGTCGTGCGCGTATTGCTCAGCTTCACTGCGATTTTCTTTCGCATCGAGTGTGCGGCCTGCGCGCTGCATCTCCGTCGCCCCTTCACTGTATTGCGAAGTCGCTTGGGCTAGGGCTTGTTTCTGCTCCGCGTTCATGTGACTGAATGACTCTCTATCCTCCTCACTCCAACTGGCACCGGCTTTGGCGCTCGTCCCAAAGAATTTCGGGGTGCCCACTTCAACGCCGGCATTTTTCGCCGCCACATACGCCTGCGCTTGATCATGCGTCCAGCCCATGGTCTCAGACACACTCTTAATCGCCGAGTCCATTTTCGAATGCGACTGACTGATTTGCCCTTCGGTCGACATCGTTTGACCGTCGCCATAAGAGCGGTTTTTACTCCAGTTATCGTTCCAACGGTCACTTTGCTGGAAGCCTTTCGAGAAGCTGTCGTTGAAACTGTTCATATTCTGCGTCTGCGCGGTTTTTGCGTCAGAATATTGATCGTTGACGCTGTTTTGCAGCATGTTCGAGGCTTGCGCTTGCCATAAGGGTTTGGATTCCGCTTCCTGCGCGTTATACAGCCTGCGGCCATCTTCATTTTGTAAGCTCGTGATGCTTGAGCCATCCCGCTGCTGCGCGGTGTTCATCCCGGTTCTTAGCAGCATGTTGTCATCAAACTTGTTGGCTGAGGTGTTATTGAGGCTGTGGTTTTGCATTTGCAGATTACCAAAGTCCATGTTACCGGTGGAAGACGCCGCAGAGACGCGGGCGTTGGTGCTGTTGATCATCCCCGCCAGTTGGTAGTTCATGGCTTGCGCAGCGGCCACGCCCCCTTGCAATATTTTCCCCGCAAGCACTGGAATGGTCATCATCAAAAACCCGGCCATGTAGCCGTAGCGCATGTGCAGCTCATCAATCGCATTGCTGTTCGATAATGAGAGACCTCGCATTGGATTCGCGGTCGCGCTTGAGTGCGACTCAAGAGTCCACGTCATGATCGCATTGAGTATCGCAAACAGGGCCGGCCAAGTGGCGAGGTAGGCGAACGTCTTGATGTAGTTGGTCAGAACCATCTTGGTGAGCGCCGGAATGAGCGCCGCCGCCGCGACCATGAACCCTAGACAGCTAAACAGGGTAAAGAGCATCGTGTGCAACATCGGGATAAACTCTCTGGCCTGCATACCAAGGGTCGCCCACATTGAGGTTTGCTGCATTTTGTTCGAGGTGTACGCGTAATTCATCGCACTGGCGGACGGGTCGAGGGTGTTAATGCTGTAACGCATCGCGTTCATCGCCATGTTGTGCTTGAGGACATCGACCGCGTTGTTGCTGATACCAATGAATTTCTGATAACTGTTCGACATGGCATTTTTTACGTGCGCCTTATAGGTTGACGCTTTGTCGCCGTGCAGGTAGGTCGCAATCAAATCGAGCTCAATCCCCGCGGAGGTGGTGAATTGGGCCTTGATGTCAGGGTACACCGCTTCGCAGGTTTTAAAGGTCTGGTTGAGGTCGTTGAGTATCACACCGCGCAGTGGGCTCATGTTTTTGGTATCCAAAAATGCAAACGTGTCCGGCGCGTTCATGAGTGCGTTCCAGGTGTACTTTTTATTGATTTGGATGTCGCCAATAATGCAGTTTTGGAAAAAGTCATTCCATAAACGGCGCAGCGCCACGTCTTTTAAATCACTTTGACGCGACAACTGATACAACTCGGACCCAAACATCATGCCGGTGCGACCGTAACGCTCATCGTCGGTGGTGGTAAAAATGGACTCGATGGCGTCGGCTGTACCGACCATCATGGTCGAAAAGAACCACGTCGGCAGGGCAATGAGATAGGGCACGTTGGCCACCGAATATCCCGCCGTTGGCTCGGTCTTATCAATGACTTGCATGGTGACGGTTTGTTTTATCAACATCGAAGGCACCAGGGCGAACACAATGGCCCAAATGTAGATGTGTTTGGGGTTACGTGTCGCCACAAAGTACGCGTAGGTCATCGCGGCGCCTATCATCAAAGAGATGGACATCATTGAGGCGAACGATTGGCTGACAAAAAAAGTGGCGATGGCATTGAGCGCCTTTTGTATCGCCGCGCCTTGGGTGTAAGTGTAATATTCGAGTGTCACATTAGCCTCCAAAGGACAGGTTCTGCAGCAGTTGTTTGTTGATTTTGCTCATCGCTTCCGAGTCGCTCTCTTTATACGCCTGCGTCAATTGCTCTTGGGTCAATATCACGCGTTTCGCTTTGTCTGAGAGTCCATTGGTGAAGTCGCGAGCGCGATCGATGTCTGACATGATTAAAGCGATGTCCTTGCTGTCCACTTGCGTGTGGTTCAGTGACGTGGTCACCACCGTCAGCATGTTTCTGAGATAGCGGGTTAGCAACTCAACCGAGATGACGCGCGCGTACGCCGAAAAGTTCGGGTAACGGTTGCTTCTGACAGACCCGATGAACACCGCCAGCACCGGCGTATCGGTGTACTCCAAAAAGCTTTTTTGATTGTCGGTGAGCCCCGTATCATTGGCTATACTGATGTATAAGGCTTCTAACGTTTGACGAATACGCACTTCGAGCCCTTTGTCTTGCGCTAAAGTCAGCTCTTTTTTCTGCGGAGACAAACAGGCTTTCTCATCGGTGTTATCACACTTGTAATACTCAATCTTCCCCCCTTTGAGCATTGCGTCCACCAAGTTATTGTTGTCCGCTAACAAGGAGGCGTAGTATTTGGGGCGACCGTTTGCGTCATAAATATACGTCCCTGACAGGCTCATCAAAAATTCAGCCAGCGCTTTATCTCCGGCTAACCAGCCATTTTTAAGCGCCGCTGACCAAACGATGTTGTGGCTGGTCTTGGCGATGTCTTCCAACCCAGCGCTGCCATCCGCGCGAGCGCGTGCGACCTGTGCGTTCGACTGACCGCCCACACCACACTCCACTTGCGCGCCGACCCAATCATCAAACACGTTGCCTTTGGTGCCGATGGTGGCGCAGACGTGCTTTTTCGCCGCCGGACCGCCAAAGGTAGCGGCCAGTCCACTGACCCCCGCCTGCGCCGCTTCACAAGAGTTGATCGACTGATTGAGAAACTTATCGGCAATGTTTTGCAGGTTGTCACGAATTTGTTTGATTTGCGGTGCCCAGACTTGAAGCGCCAGGTCGACCGCAAACGGCGCCGCGTTTTGCACCACCGCTTTGCCAAATTGCACAAGACCGTCGGCGTTGATATGAGAAAATCCCCCCATAAAGGCGTCAATCCCGCCACAACCCATTGAGACTTCGGGTAAGTGCACACTCATGAGCTGCGCACTTTTTATGGGGGTGCGAGCATACAAAGAGCCGCCATTGTAATAATTCGCGGCTTGGCCTTTGAAAGCATTGGGGTGGGTGACATTGGCGTTGTAACCGAGACCATTAAAAAAACCGTCTAACGACGAATTGACGCCGCCGGCGTAGGAAGCGCCAGTGAGTAACCCGCTGAGCATCAAAGCGATAAGACGGGCTCGCCCTGGTGGGGTGTGGTGAGGTCGGATCATCGTATGGCCTCTAAGGTGTCGGCATCGCTTAAAATGTGGCGAATGCTGGTTTCTAACTGCACCTCCGACACATCGCCAATAGACACGCGCACAAACTTCTGAGAATTGACGTTTATCAAAAACGTCGCGGGTACCGTGATGTTGCGGGGATTGTCAAAAAACATCTGACTCACCGCGGGCGTCGCCGGAATAGGGACGGGGTAATGAGGAACGGCTTGGCCATCCAGCGAAAAGGCGTACGTCTGCAGTTGTTGCCGATGGGTCACTCGTTTGAGTTTCGGTGCAAAACGGTGGCAATAAGGGCAATCACTGCGAAAGAAGAACACCATCGCGTAATCGTCATTGGGCGCAGCCTGCACCGTAGCGAAAGGCGAAAGCAGCAAAAAGAGTAAAGTAAGGGTTCGTATCAACATGATGATGTTCTCTTGGTTTACCGTCATTTAAGGACGTGACGGTGCAAAACAGGGGAGAGATTTGAAGCGGCAAGACTCGGCGCGCTAAAAATCGGGCGTTTGATAGTCATTGGCGACGTTGTAGAAACGCCCCAACAACGCGGTTTGTGAAATAAACCCGTAAGCGAGCGGCTTCATCTCACCCGTATTGGGGTTGACTAAAATCAGGGCAGGCGCATAAGGCACCTCGACTTTGTTGTCGTTATTGCGGTTATCTCGAATGCCGGAGACAAAGGTCTTATCACGCGATAATCCTAAAATCTCAATCCCGTGCGTATCGGAAAAGGCTTGCAGCGACGGGGCCAATTGCTGACTGAGACTGTCTTGGCCGTCATAGACAAAGAAAAACCCCCAACCTTCGTCGCGCATGTGCGCCACAGCGTCGATTTTCTTCTCTCGTTCGAGCTTATGATAGGTGCCGCGCGCCGCAAATTCAGCCGGACGATCTTTGAGGTAAGAGAGCTCAGGGTGTTGGAGTAACACCTTTTTGAACGTCATGCCCGTTTCACTGGTGCGCTCACCAATGTATTGGTGAAGTTGCATGACTGTCTTGAGCTTGTCCTCGTCTTTCGAATGGATGGTGGCGTCGTTGAGCGCTTCCTTGTACGTCTCATGAAACCAGTCCATCTGTTCGGTAGCGCTCATGATCCTCGTGGTGGTATTGGGCTCAAGGGGTTTTGGGGGC
>NZ_VTXF01000051.1:0-20964 GCF_013114585.1 Vibrio sp. 99K-1 | reverse complement strand
GCTTTTAACTGTAGCTCCTTCTCGAAGCGAAAGTCGGACAGCAGTTACCTTAAATTCCGTAAGATATTGTTGAGTTTTTTTACCTGATTTATAAGCTGGCATAATCACCTCCAATTACAATTGAAGGTGTCCATTAGATCGGGTCAACTACAGAATCCGTCTTGAAGTGTTTGTTATATGCTGTGGTACAGTAGTTAAAGAGGCGGATTCCAGTCATCATTGTGGATGCCAACACCACCCCCTACAGCAGGCTGTGGAATAACGCGTAACTCATTTTTCTTTATCCAGAATACTGAGCCTGTCGAACTATAATTGCTAACCTGACAACTAGCCAAATCCCCGGTTATATCGAGTACCTTGTATTCTTGAGTGAGGTCTTTAAGATGAATTACTGAATCACCAATATTAATTTCAATCATTTACTTGTTCCTATTTCAGTTACTCGCTCCTGGAACATTATACGGCAAGAGCAAACGAAACGTAACTGTAATGAAATTGTAAAATATTAGAATGCTATTTACAGAAGTGGCATATAACATCCCAATAACAGACAGGTTCCCACCTACCCGACTTTCGACTAATTTATCATAAACCATTAAAAATTAAAGAAAACACAACTTACAAAACTAGCCATCGACAAAGCGAGACCAAAAACTCAATAAAACATACCACTTTCAATATTCAAACTTAATAAACTGTGTAGATATACAGAAAAGAAAGTAAAGATGGTAAGTAAATCAGCCATGAACTTGATATTAGGTTTTGTAGAGAAAACGCTAGTCTTCAAAAATGTGTAGAGCATTTGATCTAACAAGGTTTGGGGCACTTTCGAGCTAGAAAGTGCCACGGGTAAAAATCAACCTGAGAAGCTTTTGGACAAAAACGAGTCACAACCTCAAACTAAAACCTTCCGCACCTGCATAATTTGAAAACATATATAAATACCTTTGGTTAACCACTGAGGTATTCACATGAGTAAACTATTCAAATTTACCCCAACTAAACTTAACAACATTCCCCCCCACGATAGACGGTCTAAATCCACCAACAATGAAGTCTCTGATACCGAAGTGCAGGGCTTGAAATTGCTTATCGGCAAATCTGGAAAAAAGCGCTTCTTGCTGCGGTTTATTTCGCCAATTTTAAAGCGAAAATCCAGTATTGCCATTGGCCCATGGCCCGATATGGATTTGCCTACTGCTCGCAATAAAGCGCGTAAGTTAAAGGTACAAATCGCGGATGGTATCGACCCTAAACTTGAAAGGGATAAGCAAGTCGAAACCCAAGTCCCTACTTTGTATGACTTCTTTCACGATACCTTTATTGTTTCTAAGAAAAGTAAAGGTAAGAAAACGTGGCGTGATGATATAGCTAGGTTTGAGCACTGGAAGCACCTACATACGAAGTCTATCGATAAGATAACTGGCGTCCATCTTCATCAAGTTCAAGCAAAGCTATTAGCAACGGAGTATCGCCCCGGTAAGAAGTACGCAGCAGCCACGGTCGATCGTACTATTGCCTTGATGAAAACGATCCTAAAGGAAGCATATCGCCTTTTAGACATCCCCTATATCGGCGATAAGGTCTCGCTTATCAATCCAGATAACATGAGGACTCGCTACTTAACTATGGAAGAAACGGCAGCAGTGATACGTGCATCACGAGATTACTATTGCCGTGTGACTGGGAACTTCATAGCGCTTCTGTTTCTTACCGGATGTAGGGACTCTGAACTTCGAACCCGAAAATGGAAAGATATCAGCTTGATTGATAAAACCATGTTCGTTCCTGATACCAAGAACGGCTCCAGTATGACGGTGCCACTAACCCCCTTCATGATCGAACTGTTCCGGGAGCTATTAAACATGAGACAGAAAGGTAATCCATACGTGTTCTTTGGTCTAAAGGAGAGAAGCCATATCTCACAACCTAGAAATGCTTTTACTCGAATCAAAGAGAGGGCAGGGATTAAGAATCCGAAAGAGGTTTGTTTTCATGTTGCCCGTCATAGCTTTGCGACAAATTTAATCGAGAATAATGTCGATGTGCTGACTGTACAGCGTTTAATGAACCATAAGGATTTAAGCAGCACTCAGAGGTATGTTAAGCATTCCAAGGAAAAGCTGCTCAACAGCTCGGACACTTTGTCTTCGGTATTGAAAGAACAGGCTCCAAGGCTGGCACACCGCATCAGTTAAATAGTTTTAACCTTAAAATCAAACATATATAAAAATTACATATATGCCCCTACTGGCTCTAGCTAGTAGGGGCTTTTTCGTATCTGGAATAAGGGGAAATACATGCAAGTAATAAAAACTTTTACGGAGTTAATGGCATTGAAAATGGCGAACTCTGATAAGGAAAATCTAATTGGTCATTTAGCTGAAGTGACAGATGGAGATTTGAATGATTTGGAGAAAAGTTGGGACGAAATAGGCATCACTCTGATTTTGTTCGATGAGAGCGATACCAATCAAGACCTCGATCATATGGATGAACAGACCAAGTACCTGATTGAGTTCGTCACTAATCACCCAGAGTACGTGCTGCTTATCGGCTCTATGGTCATTGCTCTAGGGGTTCTTAACGACCATGGCTCAGGTTGTTTCTTAGCCGGATATACCAGTAACCAGCTCCATCCAATTCAGACGCTATTGACTCAGGTTGATAGCAAGTAGTCACTCACGCAGCAATATTTCACATTATCACCGACAGGAGAATATCTATGAACCAACGCAAAGTAGACCCAGACTTCCCTAATGCTGGCACTCAAGATGAGCAGCACCAAGAGATTAATCATTTCGAACAAATCGTATTAACAGGTGCAGCGCCGAAACTAGCAGGGACTGGCAAGGTCTTGTACGAAGTGGCGTTGCATAATGAAGAAAAGCAACTCTACTTCAGGATTGTAGGGCAGCAAGGTGGCTCAGGACTTCATTCAAAAGAGTGGCTATCCGTAAATAACATGCTTAAACTTATAGAAGCGCAGAAAGATAAACCATGGAAAAGTCAGCTGTACAAGCAGTTGTTTAATGGAGGTTCAGCAAACAACCATTCGTTCTGTTCCGTGATAATTAGGGACTTAGGTTTAGCATCAAAAACGGATTCATCACGCTACTTACATGTACTTTCAACAGACTTCGAAGATAAGAAAAGTGCATTACTGGCACTCGCCAAATCTCAAACCACAT
This sequence comes from Vibrio sp. 99K-1, assembly GCF_013114585.1. NCBI lineage: Bacteria > Pseudomonadati > Pseudomonadota > Gammaproteobacteria > Vibrionales > Vibrionaceae > Vibrio > Vibrio sp. 99K-1. The sequence goes on along the minus strand of NZ_VTXF01000051.1, from coordinate 17,773 downwards.
CTAAGAAAAAATAACCCTACCAGACAGTAAGACGACAGAAGAAATTTGCTAAGTCGATGAGTTGTAATCTGTTTACTTCATCAGGTGATTACCGCTAAGAAACGATGAGTAATACACTCACTGCTGATATCACTACTCGACGGATTTCAAATTCCTTGAGTTATCACTGGAAGAGTTAATGACGAGATCAGAATACTCACCTCGAACCAAGCCATTTCCAAGTTTTCATACCTCGCACTACACAAGAGTGCATTCCTAACAAACTAAAAGAGAATTTATTATGAAACTATGCTTTTCAAAGAATAAGCTGACTTTACCTGTCAGTGTGGATCTTCAAGATACTTTAAACCGAGTGATTAGCGAATCAGGTAAATGGACACCCATGATCCAATCAGTCGTGATTAACTTTCGAGAAAAATCATACTGTCCTGAGAGTGGTGGCTACCATCCTGTGGAGGTTCGTATCACTAGGCTTAATGACCAATGGGTTTTCGATTACATCACTGACTTTAGTTACTGCGGATTGATGCCTGAGCTAGAGAAAGAAATCGACTTTGATTTTGGTCATGGTGTGGCTTACATCCGTCATATGGGGGAAGTTCCCATTACTGAATCCAGCGTCGCTGAGTTCTATTCGATGTGGGAAACCAACTTTCTAGGCTACATCGGAATGGACTGCTTTGATGAGATAAAAGTCACGGTGGATTAGTCCATCACTAACGAATCAAGTTGAAAGCACCATGTATGCACCATAAAATCCGCCTCTCACTTCCTAGTGACACTAAGGCTTCCTATTGCTCCATGTAACTCATGGTGTGATGGGAAGCCTTTTTCATTTGGGTAACGTTCTACAACGGATTACTTAAACGTTGCCATCGGGATTCAGAGAGGATGAAGTTGCTGGACTGCAATGGACGGTGGAAACACCAAGGAAGGGAGATTCAATTTTAACGAGTTTGCTTGGTTCTCACTGGTGTTTTGTCATTAAAGACTCCCATTGCTATCTGAAAGCAATGGGAGTGAGTGTTTAGGTTTAGCTATGGCGCGTAACGTATAGAGGTATTGAGAACGGCTTCCTCGGAGATTTTCCATAGTCATACGTTCTAATTACAGCGCCAAGAGCGCACCTTAATTCAATGTTTACAGCTTGGAGTGAAAACTTGGATACTTTCACTTTTGGCATTAGAAACAAGGTCAAAATGGGTATTTCGCTAAATGACAGAGATAAGCATTGATTGGAATAGGAACTTGTCATTTATAAGCTCAATGACAAGTCCAATCGATTAAAACATTCTCACTAAAATAACCAAGTAATCTGACTCAAGATAACCACCACAGCGACATTGGTGATATCGACGATAAACAGATATGGACTGGATTCAGTGGTTTTAAGCAGAGTTCTAGCATCAGTTCTCATAGTAATACCCCTATATATTCAACCTGCTCAAAGCGCAGTTATTTATTAGTTAGTCACCGTTCACCGAAAAATAGCATCGTTTTGAGTCTTCCCTTAACTGGTATCGGTTCGAAGTTTGGTAAAATACCCCAGTTCCCATATCTAACATCGAAAGCTTAAAAAAACGGTACATAGTCGTTTCTTTATGACATGGAGCGACTACAACAGAGAACAGAAACAACATTATGCATTGGTGATTGCATTTCATCTCAACAAAGCATCAACAAGCCAACCAACGTACTTCAATTAGCTCAGTGCCTTCTACTAGGTTGAATCCAGATACGCTTGGAGCTCTTGCTTCAACAAGTAACGTATCCAGTCAGGTGAGAGCACTTCTGCATGAGGTAGCCACGTTTTAAGTTTACGTAGTAATTCTGGAATGTTCTTGGTCTGGTGACTAACAAGCACTTGCCCTGAATCCAGCTCTTTCAATACTTGGAAGTCATCAGAGTTACCTTCATTTAAGAAGGCTCCCACGCCTTTAGCACTCATCTGTATAACCACTTCAACGGTATTGAGTCGTTCATCTTCATATCCACAACCAGTCAGCTTCTGTTCAATGCTAGGGTTAGGAGAGTATTTATCCTCGTAACGCACTAACTCACGAATCTTCGCCACTCTGAGAGACTCTAGGCGGTTTCTGTGTGTCCCGACAATGAACCACAATCCGCGTTCATTCAACAGTTTGTAGCTGTGGAACTCATCGTAGGTTTTCCCTTCATGGCTAAAGCTGATCACGTTTCGTCGCTGTATCGATTCGATAAGTTTCTCGAACACCGAAGCATGTTCACTGATGTCCTCGACTTGTGGGTTCTTGAAGAGAAAGGGTGGGGTGCTCTTGTTGTTCAATACACCATTACTTAGATAGTGCTTACCCGAAAACAAAGTATCGAACCCCATGTTTAACAGCAGGAGAGATAGCTCGTTATTGGTCTGTCTGCCTAAGAACTTAGGGTCTAACGAGTAACAAGCTCCGTCACGTTGTATAGGTAGGTAATTTAACCTTTCATTGAAGTCACGATTTAAAGTCCTTCTTGTCACCCCAAATTCACGGCTTAAATCATCCAGATGCAACTTCTCACCTGTATTTAAACGGGTCAGGATGATGCCAAGTCGTTTCGCTAGTTTGTCATGCTCTTTCATTCTACGCATTGTAGATAGGTCACTCGCCAGGTGGTGTCGTGGTCGGAAAGAGCCTGATTATTTCTAGCTAATTTTCATAAGGTTACTGATATTGCTATAGCTTTCATCGGTTACCTCAAGGTATGTCTTACAAGGCATTCATCAATCATTTCAATATTTCTACATCTGAGCGACACACCCTGTCGTTCACCCTCTTTAAACTAATCATCAATCGCGTTAACGCCGTCTCTTATAAGCGGCGTCATTACGTATTTAAGGAAAACAGAAAATGAAAACATCAATCATCCTGCTAGGTCTAACTTCACTATTCACATCTTCAGTATTTGCAGGTGGGACGTTCGGAGGTAATCCGGGCGATATCTCGAAAATGAAAGAGCTGCTAGAGCCACAATGGAATGGTAAAGCAGGCATTCAGAATACAGCGTCTTACGGTGTCATAGTGCAATGGAAAGCGGATGTCTGTGGAACCATGAATGGTCATGTTACTGATGTGACTCAATGCGGCCCAGATAGCCCGAAAGGTAAAGCACAATAAGTTTTGTTGCGGAGCTTGGCTCTCGATATCTCAGTTTCGAAATTGGAACTCTCTAGGCTGAGACATCAATGAGCTCCGCAACACTCAATCAACCAACAACAAGGAGCCTTAACATGGCGATTAAATCAATAACAACATTAGTTACAACCTGTCCTGCATGTGGTGAGCGTGCATATGATGATGGTAGCTGTCAGGTGTGTGGTCACTCTCACTAAAGCTGCATTCACAAAAACTCTAAAAGGTCATGTTCTTCATTGAGCATGGCCTTTTTTCGTATCTACAGAAAAGGAGTAAGTACGTGGATAAAGACAACTATTCTGAACCACAAAAAGGATCAGAGACTCTATCTAAAAGTAGGAAGGAATTAGGATTCAAAGCTGCCCAGCTTGGTGGTGCTATAGGTCTTCGATTTGGTGGGCCATATGGAATGTTAATTGGGACAATCTGCGGATTTTCAGCAGGAATTTTGATTGATGAGGTACTGGAGGACTAGAAAGGGTTGAGGTGTTAACGTCTTGGTTAACACCTCGATGTAGGCAATCATCGGCAATAAATCTGGGTAAGGTCTGGTCAATAATACGGGCATATTTTTTTCTTTTAGAACATGTTACGTCCCATTACCTCATTGATGGTTTCTTGCAATTTTTCAGCGGTTTCCTTGTAACCAAATGAGTTTCGTTTTGGTTCATAAGGATGGAATAAATTATCAAGTAACTTACGCATAATCATACCCAAACGAGGGATTTTACCGTGTAGAGATTCGACTTTTTCAGCTGCACGTTGTACTTCATTCTTTCGCTTGATACGTGGTTGATTACCTTTATTACAATCCTTTAAAAACGTATCTACTAGTCGTTTATAACGTGTCGGTGTTTTAGGTTTCATGAGTCATACTCCAGAGTTTATTAAGGGCTAATCTGAGCAACATTAAGATGCTTGGTTATAGAAATTCCAGTCCGGCTTGTAACGGCGAGATGGGGTTTTACTCTCAGTCGCTTTGTGCATTTCTTGGATAATTAAATGTTGCATATCCAAATCATCACAAGGGATGAAAGACAAAATACGGTTGTGTTGGGTACGGAGAATGACACCGTTATATTTGATGCTTTGATGTTGTTCGTAACCCAATATAGAGTTCTTACGTACCCAGCTACCCGTTGGAAGGGGTATCCAGTAGTTAGCATCACGAATGCAGAGCTTTTCCAACTCAGAATGCAATGCTTCGAGCTTTTTCTCACTCTTTTCATCTTTAAGAATTAAATGGGCTAACTGCTTCCCGTTTCCTGCTCTGACACTAACGTGGTTTTTGTTCTTGTTGATTGATGCTATGAGACTCGATGACACCTGTAACTTGTCACTGAATACAGACACTGTGCTCTTTTTTCCTTCGGTTGCCATGAATGCTCTCCTTAATAGGTGATAGAAAAACCGAAACGTCATAATGTCGTTTCGGTAACAAGTTATGCAGCTTCAAGGGTGGGTTGACCTTCTAACTGTTGGCGTAACTTATCGTTCTCGTCTTCAAGTTCTTTCAAGCGAGATTCCATTTCAGTCAATTTATTCAGAAGGCCATTACTTTCAGATTGATTAGCTCTTTCTTTCTCAACTTTTAACTGAGTTGCAAAGTCCTTCAACATTGCATTGATGGTGTCAGAATTAACATCGGGGTGTTGTTCTAGATGTTGTTTAATTTGCTCACGTAAAGGGGCATAACGTTTACTCGATAGCTTGTAAATGTTGGTAAATCCCACTTTGCGACATTCTTCCAACGTTCCAAAATCAGATAAACCTGTCCAACGCGTTAACGTGCGTTTATCAACCGTACGTCTACCGTTACCGATAATATTTTCATCACGCCATTTACCGAACTTATTCTTGTTCCCTTGGAAGAGCTGTCTAGCTTCATGCATTGCAGCACCAATATCGTACTGAGCTTGTTCACACTGTTCTTTATCAACAACACGAGCAGCTCCAGCGTTCGACAAGTCGTTAACTACTGCATCAGCTAATTCTTTTAGACGGCTATCGGTGGGCTCTACGGCTTTATTTTTATCAGTCATTTTCTTTACTCCAGATTAGAAAGAGCTCCATTTAAACTTCTTTTACCCATGTGGTCAAATGATAAATTTCATATAATTCAGGTACTTATGTTTGTTTTTGAATGTTTCTAGAGAAAGAGCGGGAAGTGGATTACAAGGGGGCGCATGAGCGTTTAAAAGGTGTTTAAAGAGGGGGTTACCGGTTTGCTTGTCACTTAAAAGGCAGATTTAATCCCTCGGTAGAATCGGTTTAAGAGTCTGTTAGGTATGTGGTGGTATGTTTTTTGAACAGGAAAATCCAAGGTTCTTTATGTTTTATTTCCGTGATTTAGATCTCATTCGTGAGGTTGGTCAATAATAGACAGTTACCTGTTTGCCATTGATAGTGACAAAAATCACGATAGACTAACTCAGCGTGAATTGAATAATTTCATTTAAATCATAGCATTAGGAAAGAAAATGGATGTTGCATCTTGATAGTGTAATTAGGTCACGCAATTCACCGCTGATTACATCAGTAATATCACCACGAAATCGTAAACCTAATCTCCTATCAAGACACAACATCCATCATTAGGTTGTTTTTTCTTTAAAGTCAGTATCTTAAACGATTACATCTTGGCGATGACCACTGCTTTTTCTGCTATCTATAACCTCTATCACGAGTCCTTCAGCATCATTTTTACTTCATCCAGTTCGTCTTTATGGAAAAAGTGTTCTATCTCCATGTCAGGGAACGTTTCAATTAACCAATGTAATAGCGGTATGAGTCTTGGGGTTGCAGCGAGTACATTAGGACGGAAAGCTGCCTGTCGTGAATTGCTGATAGCGTTCGGAGCGATTTCAAACCCTGCATTGTTAAACAGTTCGGTAAGTTGTTTGAGGGTGAGTTTCTTGCCCTTAATGGTTTTGGTGAGTCCGTAGCTCTCTTTAGATAGTGCTCTCAACGCAAGCTTGAGTAAGACACCGTGTGAACCATCTTCTTCATATTTAATGTGTGAGCCTTTAAGTTGTGGCTTCGTCTTGCTGTAATCGATCCAGTCTTCCCAGTCGCTCATATTTTTAAGGCAGTTAGTACGTCTCCACCCATCGAACAATGCGCGAGTCTGTTGTCCCTCTTGCTCGTTCTTCCAAGGTACGGTTTCGAAATAGATATGCTCGACGATGTGACCTTTTGGATGGCGGATTTTGGTCATGCGAGGATTTACGGGTTTACGCTTAAAGTCGAACTCTAAGTTGAGTGTCTTTTCTCGTTGGATTTCTATCAGATCCATATCCTTGAGATACATATCGCGTGGAGAGATCAACGAGTTGTTAGGGATCTTCTGTCCGGGATAGCGATCTAAGAACAGTTCGACCATATAAGCATTTTCTTTTTCAGGTGATACTAATGCAGCTTCTGGTGGTTTGACTCCTGCTTTTGCGATTACAGGTTCTGTTTCACCGTGTTCACCTGTTAGTTGACCACGGGTTTTCATGGCGATGATCTGTTTTGCATGGTGCTTAAGCTTGATCATCTTTCCGTCACCCGTTTGCTCACAGATCTTGCTGAATCGTTTGCTGATGGTTCCTGAAACGTGGAGCTGTTCTTCAGTACAGTCTACGAGGTATCCATCTGTTGTGGCACTTACAATTGTAACGTCGTCGCCATGGTGTTTATGAATCCCTGCTAATTGCTCAGAGAGAACCGATCTAACGACCCCTGTGGCACTGGCAGCAAAATATGGATTAGTAACAGGAGAGTGCGGTATGTTTTTGCTTAACCCATCTGATGTGTTGAAGCCTCGTTTTCCTTTTTTAAGTCCCTGTCCCAATTTACCGTATAGCGTGTTGCCAATCTCTTTCCAGAGCTTCTGCCTAAATGTATCGTTCTTATCGGTGTACTTTTGTCTTTGCTCTCTGATGAGTTCGGTGAAGCCTTTAAAGAGTGGTTCTTTATCTTCAATCCATGGAACAATGACCCCGAACTGAATTTCAATATCACATCCCATGTTATGTGCGACTTCTAGTTCAGGAGCTGTACAGTATGAATAGCCTTCCAGTGGGTAATAAAGGCCATAGAGGTCAGTTCTAACGGGTAGGCATGGAAATTTCGTAGTGTCTTTATTGAAGCTGAATTTAACGTAAGCAAACCCCATCTTATGACCAATGTAATCATTGATGTCTGTTGAGGTGAAGCTTCTCTCAAACGAAACTGGTTTAATGTCCATTAACGCATTGACGTAGGCCGTAGCCAAGTCGAAATCGTTGTAGTCGCCAATGTTGGAACCGCCAAACACGTAACATTCGTTTCTGCCACCATGAAAACAATCTATTGCCAGTTGTTCGAAGACGCGACGACCAGCTGTAATGACAGTTTCTTTCTTCTGCATGACTCGACCTTTAGTTTGATTCCAATATTGAATCGTTTTGGTCTCCATACCGAGTGCTTGGTTTAATGTATCTTTATCACCTGTGAGTGCTTTGAAGAGGGATACTGAGAAGTTACCTAGTGTTGATGGTAGATGTTTAAATTGAAGTTTATCTAACCGTTCTTCTGGAACTTTATCTTTGAGTGATGCTTTGATGTCTTCGAGGGCGAAATGTTGCATCTCTAATCCGTATTTAACTGTTATTTCGGCATCTCTTAGGGCATAACGGAGGAAGAGTGGTTCATCTGAAACTAACAGTTCATCCATTCGGTCTTTACGGTAAGGCTCTGGGATCACTTCTTTAGGTATGTTGATGAGTTCCCCGACGCTATCAAGTCCACTTTGCCCCGGACTGAGTAGTAATGTATCTACAAAGCGCACGCGACTCTCACGTTTCTTGCCATGCTTGTCTGTGAAGTGGACAGGTTCTGAAGCCTGTTTTGTTCTGCCTACTGCGTCTAAATCGATGCCGTATGCGCCACGGGTTGACGCGACGGTGCCTCTAATGACTTCTAGTTTTGCTTTTTGGCTGGTATCCCAGAATGCTTCGAAGGACACCATATCTGCTCTGAGGTAATGTGCGTAGATATAGATGTCTTTAGGCCAGCCTTTAATGAATCCACGACCGATAGCAGCTTGAAGTGTCTCAACTAAAAATTCTTCAAACTTCTTACGGGGTTTCTTAACTTTGTTGATGGCTTTGAGTTCATCTTCACGACTCTTGTTTGCTGCTCTAGATTTCTTAATTACCTCAGCAACAGGGGTCAGTATCACATCGCTCATGTGGTGCTCACCTGCGATTAGGTAATACTGATAGGACAGAATGTCGTTTCGGTTTTCTTCCTCGTTGTAGACATATTCGCTGTCTATACCAATGTGAACGGCTTCATCATTGCCTTTGAGTGCTTGCCACGGTGATTGTTTTTCATTCTCGAAGTAGATATCGAGCTCTTCATCGACGGCCTTGCTTGAGTATTCATCGGTTTGCTCTTTTTCTAGAAATTCGTCAAGTTCAACGTCGGTTGATTCTGTGGTCTGGTCGGCGGTTTCTACTTGGAAGTATTCGTCGAGTTCTTTATCTATGACTTCAACATGGTTAGATTCATTTTTCTGACTCATCGTTATTCTCTTATGACCAAGTGTTTTATAAGTATTTGAAGTGTTAGTCTTTATACCACAGTGTAAATCTGGTGTTGAATGTAACTTCGAGTAGGCTTGGTGTGTGAGTGTCGTGGTTATGTGAGGTGAATGAGTGGTAGTGCGATGATTTTAGATTTTCTGAAGTTGGGTATGGGAAGTTGGAATCTGAGCTAAGGTGGAAACCTTTGGCTGATATGGGAACTTTGAAAGCGATGCTGTTTTTCGTCGAACGTAACTAAACTAATAAATAACTCTGGTAAGAGGTTGAATATTAATGGTAATTAGCATAGTAGTGAGTGCTAGGTGGTTGAGTCTGAAAGTCCTAGGAACCTATGTGAGTTATGAATGACCTAATCTCTGAGTGGGATTGGGTAGCATCTATCTACGGTAGATTTATTGGTTTCACTTCAGAAGCAATTGCCTTCGCAGTTGATAAGCGCTTGTGGTTGGTTAATGGCAGTGAGCTGGTCCACATGGTCGAAGATGGACGCAGCTTTCTGAATAAACCAGTAATACCTGAACCTGAAAGAATGTCGGCGGTTGAAGATAGAGTTTGCCCTAGCTGCCAATCTAAGCTTGTGATGCGCGTTGCTAAAAGGGGAGTTAATTCGGGTAAGAGTTTTTATGGCTGCTCGACTTATCCGAAGTGTCGTTATACATGTGATTGTTAATATATGTGCAAATTGTAATTGCAGGGATTAGGGCAGAATCGCTTAGTGATCACGCTTTACCCAAAGTACTTTCTAACTCGAAAATGCCCCAAAACGATTTAGATTTTTAACTCGAAAAATTTCAGTGCGACTAAATTGGCTTAGAATTTCTAATCAATATAGAGTGTTTGAATCTTTAACCTTACAGACGCAACTAAATGAACTACGAGTGCTCTTCAATAGCCTTAATTACATCGCTTACGTCTTCATAAGGGATTTGGATATAAGCAGGTACTGGGAAAGTACGCATACGAATCTTACTACCAGATAAAATCTTACGTCTAAACTTTTGAGGTCTCATGGTGCACTCTAAACCACTTGCAGGATCGTAAATAATCACGGCATCTTCTTTTAAAGTAATATCCATACTTAGCCCCTTCCGACGTTTGAATCTCAGATATTATAAATATCCAAAAAACAAATGTATGGTGTCAAATCACAGTTATTTGATTGTATCTCGCCAGCTATTGGACAAGCACTGATAAGACCACTTCCTAAATTGATGTGGAATTGGTGGGGCAACTTATTAACATTTGTAGTCACTTTATGAGATCCAGACTAGTTGGGTAAGTCGCGTGTAATTAGTAGAATATGGGAAGTTTTTATGCCACATGGAACTCAATGTAGTTATGCGGAAGTACATCGCCTTAGATCGTCAGTTTTTTCCCGTAATAGAAAGCCACAAGGACTCTGAAGAGCTAGATGTTTCTCTTAGTTTGGGAATCAATGATGCTGACAATTGGAAGTCTCTATTAAGTGAATATCGTACTGTAATTTTAGCCGAGGCAGGCGCTGGTAAGACGGTCGAGTTAAAGGAAATGGCGAGTAAGCTCTCAAATGAAGGGAAGCTGTCTTTTTTTATTCGAATTGAAGATATTGACCGTAACTTTGATGATGCTTTCGAAATAGGTGATGAAGATGAGTTTGAAGACTGGCTTAACTCAAATGGTGAGGCTTGGTTTTTCTTAGATTCGGTGGATGAAGCAAAACTAGCTCACCCTAGAGCTTTTGAAAAAGCTATCAAACGTTTTGCTAAAGGAATTGAGAAAGGGGCGAAGCGGGCTCATATTTACATTTCTAGTCGCCCATATAGCTGGCGTGCCAAGTCAGACAGAGCTCTAGTTGACGTTCATCTGTTCTACCCATCTACTAGTCCTCAAGAAGATGACGACAAAAATAAACATCCCAAAAGTGCATTAAATGTCTATAGCTTACGACCGTTAAATCGAACGATGGTTTATACCTACTGTATCGAAAGTGGAGTTAGAAACATTGATGAACTCCTAGATGAGGTTGAACGGTTAGGCCTGTGGAATCTCGCAGAAAGACCTTTTGATTTGGATATCATCATAACGAAGTGGTTGGATGATCAATCTCTTGATGGGCGACTACATCTGCTACAACACAGTGTTGATGTTCGTCTTAATGAGGTACATAACAATGCTCGAAAGCCTCTTAACTTAGATAAGGCCCGTGAAGGAGCTCAACGGCTGGCTGCTGCCGTGATCTTAACGGGTAATGTAGGGATCAATGTGCCTGATGTCGAAAAGGTAAAGCAAGGAATTGATGCCGACATCATCCTGTATGACTGGGAACGAGAAGACGTTAAGTCTTTACTTGAGTGTGCTTTATTTAATGACATTATTTACGGTGCCGTAAGATTCCGGCATAGGGATATTCGTGAGCTATTAGCAGCACAGTTTTTCGCTGGTTTATTGAAAGAAGAAGGTTTGCGTTCCCAAGTCGAGTCTTACTTTATTAAGGAAGTTTTCGGTGAAACTGTTGTTACCCCTTTATTTCGTCCGATATTGCCATGGTTAATTTTATTTGATGATCGTCTGCGAGCTAAGATCTTGGCTATCAAGCCTGAAATCGCTTTAGAGGAAGGCGACCCTTCTCAGTTGCCGTTGTCAGTAAGGAGGCAAATCCTTTCTGATGTTATAGCTCAAATTGCCAATGATACAGATGGCCATTCTGCTCGTGACAACGCTGCTATTGCCCGAATTGCACAGTCAGATCTAACAAAGGATGTACTCAACCTTATTCACAAATATGCAGACAATGATGATGCAATTTTTTTCCTTGGTCGTTTAGTCTGGCAAGGGAAGATGAGTGCTTGCACCGAACCACTTGTAGAAATTTCTGTATCTAGCGAGCGAAATAAGTATGCCAGAATTGCGTCAGTACGAGCTGTATTAACTTGTGGGGATGAAGAACAAAAAGCTCTTGTCTGGCAAGAGATTATTAGCAGAGGGGAAATCCCTAGAGACCTACTGAGTGAGTTGGTTGACCATACCGTACCCGACGAAAATTCTATTAAATATCTAGTTGAATCAATTCATCATTCAGCTGAGCCGAAAAGATTTGAATCATCGATGTTGGATAGAGCGCTACATGATTTTATCGAGAGAGCTGAAATCAAACTCATTCCAGAGTTACTAAAAGGACTCGGTAGTTATCTTGATGTTGCTCCATTCGTGGAACGAAGGGATTGCAGAGTATCTGAACAATATGCGTGGTTGTTTAGCTCTGCTATCAAGTGTTTGGAAAAGTTATTGGTCAATAGAGACCCATTTGTTTTGTCAGAGGTTTCGCTATCAATTTTAGCAAATGCAGGAGCCTTGCAATTTTGGAGAGAAGGTGATTTAGATGATATTGAACATGACCTTGGCAATCTAGTACCTCAATGGCAAGAGCTTAATGATGCGCTGTATTGGTATAGCATAGAGAAAGCAAGAAAATACCTAAGCGAGCAAGATAAGCCCTTGACTGATGATTGGAGCATCTCATATTTAAAACATTTTTGGGCTTTCAATCGTGATGACTTCTCAAGGTTAGTATCATTTGTCAACACTCGCCTCGAGCAAGATGACCGATTAGTCGCACTGAATGCAGCATTCAGGCTCTATCAACAGTTAGGCTCACCTGTAAACATGTTAGAGGAGCTTCGTATTGCTGTTTTTGGTGAAGAAATCTTAGTTTCACGATTAGAGAGTTTGTTAAATCCGATAACTCCTGAATCGATGCTAAGATACGAGGCTAAGCAATCGAAGTATCGTCAAAAAGCGGAAAAAAAGCGGAAAAAGCAAGAAAGTAGCCGAATAGGATGGATACAGTCACTACAACAAAACCCGTCTCAGATTACGACTCCAAAGGTAAAATCTGGCGAAATTACTAACAACCATGTTTGGCTATTAAGTGAGCTAGAAAAAGATAGTTCAGGTACAAGTCGACGTAGTGCAAGCCAATGGGAAAGGTTGGCTCCAGAATTTGGCTTGGAAGTGGCAAATGCATATAAAGAGTTTTGTATACGTCATTGGCACAACTTTCGCCCACAACTGCACTCAGAAGAGAAGATTGGTAATTCAATCCCTTACGCACTGTTACTTGGCTTAGCTGGTCTGGAAATTCAAGCAAGTGAAGACTCTACTTTTCCTAAGTCTCTGAGTAGTAAAGATCTTACTACTCTATTGCGCTATATCACATGGGACATCAATGGATTTCCTAGTTGGTTGGAGGTCGTACACCGGGATTATCCAGAGGAAACAAATAACGCCATTCTTAAAGAGGTGTTTTGGGAGCTAGAGAATAATAGCAAAGCCAAAGAGGTTTCAAGCCACATTCTACACGACTTGGTGTATCACGCACCTTGGCTCAAACAACATCTCGCTGGCGCTGTATTCGAGTACCTAATCAGTTCAGGAAATCTAATCCAAGCCAATAAGGAGTACTGCTTACGACTCTTGATCGAAGGTGGTATCAGTGCTGAGCAACTATCTTTGCTAGCCCAAAAATACATATCAGCAAGTCAAGGTGACACTCATGAAACTGCGTGGTGGTATGCGTTATTAGTTGATAGTGAGCCTAATCGGGGAATCCCAGAGTTGGAGGAGTGGCTAGCCACGCTTGATCCTGAACTGGCAACGAATGCTGCGGAAGTATTTATGGAAGCGCTGTTAGGTGGTAGGAGTTCACATCGTTCTCTTTATAATGTGGGACGGTTTAAAGTGGTAGCTCACCTGAGGGCTTTGTACATTCTGATGCATAAATATATCAGAGTAAGTGAAGATCTTAAGCGAGCAGGTACAGGGGTCTATAGCCCAACAACGCGAGATCATGCTCAGGAAGCAAGAGATATGTTGTTTAACTACTTGGTCGAGATTCCCTCTAAGGAAAGTTATTACGCATTGACACAGTTGATAGAGGATCATCCTGATGAGTCACATCGGCCGTGGATGAGAAAGAATGCATACAAAATGGCAGAAGCATATGGTGATGCTCCTTTATGGTCAGATAACCAGTTTAAGGAGTTCCATAAAACTAAACAGATCTTTCCTGAGTCGCACAGGCAACTATTTGAACTAGGTGTCCAACAAATCCTTTCGATAAAGGATTGGGTAGAAAACGGTAATGATAGCCCATGGATGACATGGCAAAGAGCGACCAAAGAAAATGAGGTTAGAACGCTAATTGCTGCCGAGCTAAGAAAAAGTGCCAACGGATACTACACAATCGCAGAAGAGCCAGAGTTAGCCAACGAACAAAGGATGGATATTTGGCTTGCTAACCCGAAAGTCACCTCTCCAGTGCCGATTGAGTTAAAGTTACTTGATAAAGGTTGGAGTGGTCCTGAATTGTGCGAGCGGCTTCGAAACCAACTCGTTGGGGATTATCTTAGAGAGGGCACTGCTGGTTGTGGTGTGTTTCTTTTGGTATCACAGAAGTCGACCAAGTATTGGAAGATAGGCGGTAAGCGAGTAGGTGCTGATAAGCTTGCTTCAGCACTTAAAGACTATTGGAAGTCGATTGCACACGGATATGTAGGTATTGATGAGATAGAAGTGATAGTTATTGATATGAATAAAAGAGCTTTAGTCTCTGATTCATGATGTCGCTATCACGGTGTAGCCTACAAAGTTCAAAACAATCATGAATTGTGCTGTCCATCAAACATAATACGTCTTGTAGTGGGAGGCTAAGTGGTAAGTGAATTAGCTTTGGCCAATAAATTAGAGAGAGCTCTTCAGTACAAGAAGTAATCTGTATTTTACTAATTTAGCAAAATCACTGACAAGCTTTTGTCCAGAAATGAGTTTGAATGTAGTTCGACTAGAGATGCTTTGATGGAACCGCCACGCCCGAAGGCAACGGGATTTTGAAGAGGTAGTGTGCTGAAGTCATTGGAGGGGTGTTTATGGTCTATATATGGTTCATCGATTTCGTCGCCAGCTCTGCGGTAGCATCTCCATCATTTCAATAGCGATTACGATCAGAGCGTCGTAGAACAAGGCACCAAATCGGCGCATGACTCCTGCTGGTGGCAGAGTGTTTGTTGATGTCATGTGTTATTACTTCTTTAAAAATTGAGGCGTCAGAATATAGTTTAAGGCTTAGCCTGAAAAGAGACATGACGCACAGCTTATGACTTAGTGGCGAAATTATCGGCAAACACACATGAATTCAAGTTTTTATACTTGCCACATCAGTTCGCATACGTATAATGCCAGACATCGAAAGGGCAATGCCCCAAGATAATGCCGGTATGGTGAAATTGGTATACACGACGGATTCAAAATCCGTTGCCTTCGGGCGTGGCGGTTCAAGTCCGCCTACCGGTACCATATTTTAAGATAGAGCCTCAACGAAAGTTGGGGCTTTGTTGTATCTGGAGTCTGGAAAGCGTTGCCTTCGCGGTGGCGGCAGGAATGCCTGTCCAATCAGTCCGCCTACCGGTACCATATTTTAAGACAGAGCCTCAACGAAAGTTGGGGCTTTGTTGTATCTGGAATTTGGAAAGCGTTGCCTTCGTGGTAGCGGCAGGAATGCCTGTCCAATCAGTCCGCCTAAACCGGTACCATATATAGAAAGGTCGCTTTTATAGCGACCTTTCGTCGTTTTGGGCGTTTGTGAATTTGAAATCCAGCTTGTTGGCTCGGATGCAAATTACGAATCAGTCAGATCTTGATGTTTCATTCATAAATCTCATCAATTCCCATCGTAGTAATAACCTTCAATAAATTAATCATCTGAAATCAGCCTGTTACCTGTAATTTTTGCTTCTATTGTCTATGTTTAAAGTAGCAATAGAGGAGAAAGATATGCTGACAGTAACCCCTTACTTATTTTTCGATGGTCGTTGTGGCGAGGCGTTGGATTTTTATCATAAATGCTTTGGTGGAGTTGTCTTATCGAAACAACTCTTTAGTGATGCTCCACAGGTAATAGAGGGAGCGCAGCCTGATTGGATCATGCATGCTGAATTCGAAGCCTTTGGTATGAAGCTGATGATGTCTGATGGGGTTAAAGCTAAAGAACTCGAAGGGAATAATCTTGCTCTTTCTCTCGTTACAGATGATACCGCGACCCAAGAGCAGATCTTTGAAAAACTAACACAGGGTGGGCGAATTATGACGCCGCTTGCAGACACGTTTTGGGGCGCTAGGTTTGGCAAAGTTGAAGATAAGTTCGGTATAAGATGGATGGTGCATTGCGACTCTTTAAACTGAACCTGTGAAATAGGATAGTGAAATTGCTGCTTGGTTTTATTAGAATTATAAATAGAGATTATTAATCAACGTTATATATAAAAATGGGCAGCATAAAAATTACCGTAGATCGCATCCAGCCCGGTCTACATATACGACTTCCCGTCAAGTGGAATGAACACCCGTTTCTATTCAATAGCTTTAAAATAAAAGACGATGCTCAGGTTAAGATCATTCGACACCTTGGTATCAAACACGTCTATATAAACCTTAATCAAAGTGATACTTCACCTTTGCCGGTTAACCATATGGTTGAGTTGGAATCAGGTGATGACTTACAGGTTAGTCTTGAAGCTGAAAAAATGTGGCAAGAAAAGCATGATCGCATTGAAACTTTAAGTTCTTACCGACGCAGAGTGAGTAACTGTGAGAAAGAGTTTGAGCGTTCACTTGCTCGAATGCGCTCAGTCATGACCAAAATTCGCAATCGTCCTTTGGATGCGGTAGGAGAGGTGAAATCTCTCGTTGATGATATTGTCGAAACATTAGTATGTGATGATAACGTCACACTCCACCTAATGAATGGTAAAGCTGACTTTGAAGATATCTACTTCCACACACTAAATGTTGCTGTTGTTGCCATGATGATCGGCAAAGCTAAAGGCTACAACACACAACAACTGAAAGCTCTCTCTTTTGCTGCGTTATTCCATGACGTGGGCAAAATCAAAATACCCGTCGCTATATTAAGAAAGCAGAGCGCATTGACGGTGCCAGAAGAGAACTACTTAAAGCTCCATACTAAGTATGGTGCGGATATCGTTTCTGCAATAGATGATTTTCCTGAAACAGCTAAAAAGGTAATTGCTCAGCATCATGAGATGAATGATGGCTCTGGTTACCCAGAAGGCTTAAAGGAAGAAGAGATTGATGAGTTTGCCAAGATAGTAGCAGTTGCCAATGCATTCGATAACTTGTGCCATGGTAAAACACAGTCACCGCCAATGATCCCTTACCTATCGCTTTCTCACTTATATAAGAACTGCAAACACCTATATAGCCAAGACAACTTAAGTCTATTGGTTAAGTTCATGGGAGTGTACCCGCCAGGAACCGTGGTTCAGCTCTCCAATGATTCAATTGGTATTGTTATTTCGGTAAATGCCAAGCATATGCTTTATCCCAATGTGCTGACGTATGACCCTAGCGTGCCCAGAACACAAGCTCCGGTAATCGACCTGCTTGCTAAAGATATAAAAATCGTTAATGCGGTTAATCCCAACAAACTACCTGAACAAGTAAGAGAGTACCTAAACCCTAGGTCCCGGTTGTCTTACTTCTTTGATAGTGGTGAGTAGTTATCCACAGGGTTCTGTGAGTAATTTGTTCGAAAGTTGGGCTTAAAGTGGTACAAATAAGCCCTTGGTTGAAATGTCTTCGTTTAACCTCTTTTTTCAATAAAAAATGCATTTAATGCTTGCCAATATGAGCGGCGTCTCTATAATGCCGCCTCACTGACACGGCAGACGCCACAAGGCTTCAGCGAAGAATGTTAGTAAAGGCAACTAGCTTTGAGTGATAATTCACTCCTACTTTTAGAAAGTAGAAATTAATTCCAAATAAGTGTTTGACACTGAGAATTAAGTCGCTAGAATGGCCGCCTCTTACGAAGTGACGCAGGTCACAACGAAGAGAAGCTCTTTAACAATTTAAACCTATCAATCTGTGTGGGCACTCGTTGATGAATATCAAAAATGAAACTTCGGTTTCAACTTGATTTCAATGAACTGAGTGACCAATCGATAATTTATTATCGGCACAGTCAATTCATTATCATTCTGTTGGAATGATAAT